>JBAVOG010000362.1:0-7630 GCA_049691875.1 Burkholderiales bacterium
GCATGACACCACGCGATCTCCCTGACAAGATCTTCACCAAGGACTACCTCAAGCGACTCTGAGAGGCGTCCGCCAATGCCTTAGCGGTGCAATTCGTCGAGCTCGCGCAGCCGATCTAGAACTCCCCTTTCCTCGTCCTTCGTGAAGCCGTGCACGAAAAGATTCCGCGATGCGACGGGGGGCGTCTTGGTCGCAAACGTGGCGAGTCCCTCGGCAATCGTGTCGAAGGCGACGCAAAGCAGCATTGCGGGGGCATCGACTCGGCGGTTCATTCGCTCGGGCCCGATCGGCTCGAAGCCCAGCGCGTGGCGATAAAAGGCGACGTGACGCGGATTCACTTCGATGACCGCGAACGAGCAATCGCGCAAGCGCGCGGCGAAAAGGTACGCCGTGTGGAAAAGTCCCGCGAGTACAGGCTTGGATACGACTTTGATGTCCAGAGCGAGCTTCGTAAACTCGCAGATCTTGCAACCCGACTTGCGCAGATCGTCGATCTCTTCGCGATAGAGCGCGTCGGCCGCCAGGCCACGCTCCGAATCGATGCGGATGCTTACTGTGCCGCTGGTTTTGCCTTCGTCGTAGGCTACGAACGTGTAGAGATTCGGATCACCGCTGGCCGGTCCCGACGTGCGATAGCCGCGGCGCGTGTAACCTCGGTCGACCAAGGTACCCGCGTCGGTATTCAAGGGCCTGGATTGAGCAAGCCGGATCTTGAAAGCGCCGGGCAGTTGACCCGGGTCGCCATCCTCGACGTCCAGCTGTTCGACAGTGAGATTGCGCAGCCTGAGCGCAATGTCGTCGAAGACCGTGAGCCCGGTCGTGCCATACGTGGACGGGGGCTCGCTCAATTCTCCCGCCGCGGGCGACGAGGGCACGTCGATGGGGCGCTTGCGCCGCAGGCGATCGAGGACTTTGCGGACGGACTCTTTCATGACGAAGGTGCCGCGTCCGCACCGCGGCTGCAGCAGGGCGTTTTCTTACCCCAACAGTGTACACGTTCCTCCGTAAGCGTCGGGGAGACGTTGGCGAAGAGAATGCGCGGACGTGACATGACCGTGGCACAGCTAGATTCCGAGCACGCGCGCCGCATTGGCAAGCAATTCGTAGCACACGTAGTAGCTACTTTGCAGGGTGGCCATGTTCGGCATGAAGTCGCGGGGGCTCTCGATGGAGAAATCGGAAATGTAGGTCGGCGCCGGGATGATCTGAAGCCCCGCTGCCTCGAACTCGGCCTTGGCTCGCGGGACGTCGAACCCGTGCGAGACCAGCAGCACGCGCTCGACGCCCGCTCGCTTGAGGATTGCTGCGGAGAACTGGGCGTTCTCGTGGGTGTTGGACGAATCGGTTTCACGCCAGCGGACCCTGATGCCGAATTCGTCGTCCAGGGCACGAGCCATCACGTCGGCCTCGGTGGCACCGCCGGCGATCGAACCGCCCGTGACCAGAACCGGCAACCCGGTCTGCCGCGCGACCCGTGCGCCGTAGCGCACGCGATCCAGGGTGAGGCGCCCGAGTGTGTCGCCGCCATATTCCGGTGTGGCACGGCGCAGACCGCCGCCGAGGATCACCACGGCCTGGGCGTCCTGCGCGAGGCGCAGATCGACCGGGCCGTCGCGGTAGAGCAACCAGGAGAGCCCACCCTCGACGACGGGCAGCGAAAGCAGAAAGAGGGCGCCCATACCGATCCAGGCGAGACCACGGCCGAGGCGCGGGCGCTGCTTCAGCATCAGCAGGCCGGCTATGGCAACGAGCAACGGCCCGGTAGGCGGCAGCACGAGCCCGGCGAGCAGTTTCTTGGCGACGAAGGTGTCGAACATCAGCGGCTGCTTCGCAGTGGACGGTGGTTCGTGTCGCACGCGGCCGCTCTACACGGACGCGGGCGGCTCAGTGGTGCGTCGGGGAATCCTGGGGCGCTCCGCAAGTGCGCAGCGTACTGGCCACCTCGTCCATAATTTCCAAATAGAGTGGCCGGCAGCTTGTATTCAGGCCGCTCACGATCTCGCTCACGCGGATCATCGACGGGATGCGCAGCCCAGAATACTCGATTGGCGAGCCGATCTGGCGTACGGTCACGCCCAGCTTTGCAAAATGCGCCCCGAGGCGTGGCTCGGTAAGCATGAATAGAGATTCGATACCGTCAATGCCGGCAATCGCGACGATCCCAAAATAGAGCGACACCGGGATATACGGGAAGCGCGGATTTTCCTCGGTACCGAAATCGCCCTCCGAAAGTGGTGCAGGCTGCAGCGCTTCGCCTTTGCGCCGCCGAAATTCGCGCATCACCGCGAGGCGGGAGACTTCTGCGACGGTACTGCGCGGAAGCAGGTCAGGGTCGACGATCGAACGGTCGAGGCTCGCGGCACAGAACCTCTCGAAGGGCAGCGGGCAGGAAGGATTGGACGGGTCCGGGCGCACAAGCCGTGCACAGGCGACGGGTGCGCCTTCGCCCGCCTTGCGGAGGAGCAGGTGCACGGCATGGTCGTCGTAGGCGTCACGCTCCCGGGCGTCGGGACGGATTGCTTGGAACCCGAGATCCTCGCAATAAACCCGGTGGCGAACCCGATAGACCTGTTCGACTAGCGTGTCCGAAGTGGCTGGAATCATCTCGAAACGGGAGCGGAAACCCTCGCGCAGGTCGAGCGCTTGCGGCGCCGGCATTGAATTCCCCCCTTGCTGCGACCAATAAACGGATCAGGCCTCCGAGCCCCCCATGCCCTGCTGCAGCCCTGATCGTATCGTGGCGTGCGTTGCGGGGCGCTGGTACAACGGCAAACCGCCGTCCAGGCAATCCGTCACAAACTCCTGGGTGGCGGTGTACGGGAAAAATGTGGCCCCGTCTGAGGGAGACACCGAACGGGATTCCCGCAGTGCGAGGCCGAAGCTATGCCGAGCCCTCCTTCGAATGTTTTTGTTCTCCCTCGGCGCGTCGGCTACCTTGGAGCTGTGACGGGAAATCCGGTCAGGCAATCTAGGATGGAAGCAACGCGGGGGCCATGTTCTATAAACGATTGTATTTTATCGATTTAGAGGGGTGCCGCCGGGATTGATTACGGTTAAGTGTCAAGTAAATCGACACCCCGCTAGTGCATTGGCATTGGGTTCGCAAAGGGTTCAACAGGGCGAGCGTTTTTCGCCGCTCTGCACGTCTGTAAGGAACTTCATCCGCCAGGTCACATTCACTGGAACGCGAGATACAAGGTGCATGAAGAGCAGTGAACCTTTCGTCTGGGCGCCGCTTCGGTGGCGGGCGTTAGGCGAGGTGGATCCTGCCGCAATGGAGAACGTCCAGAAGCTCTTCGGCAACCGCGCCTTGCGCCGCAAAGGAGTAGGGTTCGGCCGGCAACGGCATCCGCGCCACAACAGGTTCCGCAAGAGCAGGTGGCGTCGCAATGAGTCCGGCCAGAATTCCTGCTCGAAAGTCGTGCGACATATCCAGCATTCGATAACCTCCGGTGCTCCCGATTCGATCGTCGTCGTGCTTTCCGCATCGAGCGAAAAAAATCGCCAGTGATCCGGGCGGTGGACCATGAGGCGTACGGGCGATTGTTAAGTATTCTCAAGTGGTTAGGCGATCAAGGATTTGGCAATTGCTTTGGAGGCCAACGATCGTGGAGTCATGCAGGATGTGCAATGGCTGTCGACATAGATGCCGTTACGCGCCCATCCCGCCCGCCCTTGGAGCGGAGGGGAAACTGCAACACCGAAATCGTTAGTGGTCGTTGAGCACCGCGCCGACAACTGTTGCGCCGGCGGCGGTGACGTACTCGGTGACCAATCGAGATTCGCTGGCGCGGGAGAAGTTGCGGCGGGTGACGAGGAGCGCGCCCTCGGCTGCGGCGCTCACGCTCTGAAAGTCCGCGCCCATCAATGCGGCGGGCGTGTCGAGGATGACGACGTCGTAGTGCGAGCCGAATCCCGACAGCATTGCGCCGAAGGCGGGTCGACTGAGGAGTTCCTGCGGATTGGGCGGCGCGGCGCCCGCGGGCATCACCGAGAGCCCGAGCAGGCCGTGGATGCGCTGGATCACGTTCTCGTTGCCACGCCCCGCCAGGATTGCGGAGAGTCCGACGCGATCGGGAAGCTGGAAGATCTCGTGCTGGCGCGGATTGCGCAGGTCGGCGTCGATGAGGAGCGTGCGCTCGCCGAGCTGCGAGAAGACCACCGCGAGATTGGCTGCGAGGAAGCTGCGGCCTTCGCCCGGCCGGGCGCTCACGACGGCAATCGACTTGTGCGGTGGATCAGCCTCGTACCAGCGTAGCAGCAGCTGCGTGCGTAGCGCGCGGAGCGCTTCGACGGGCGCGGTGAAGGGCGCATAGGCGGCAACGACTTCGCGGCTGACCGCGTCGTCGTCGAGTGCGAGGTAGGGATAGTCGAACTGCCGGGCGAGCGCGTGCTGCACGTTCGCGCGGGTGACCAGGCCAAGCTTTACAGCGGCATCGCCGAAGCGCATGTCGTGCGTGCGCGCGTAGCGCATCACCGACTCGGCGTCGGCTGCGCTCAGGTGACGGCTGTCGATCAGCAGCGCGCCGATGGAGCGGTCGCGCTTCGGCATCTGCGATTGCGCTTGCGAGTTCGGCTGCGGGGCCTTTTGCGGATGCAGGGGACGTTGATTCATGTCCATGATCGTCCCCGGCTCAGGCGCTCGTGGGTCGGTGGGGCAGGAGACGCATGCGCTTCGTCACGGCACGCGGACGGCGCGCATGGGGCAGCACGGCGAGCAGCGGCACTTCGAGGGCGTCGGTGACGTCGGCTTCCGTGCGCACGCGCTTGTCCAGCGATTCCATGATCAGTGCGATGAGGACACCGAGCACGGCACCGAGCACGACTGCCAGTGCGAGATTGAGCGGCCAGTTCGGGAAAGACGGCCGGATGGACTCGACGGCTGGGCTCAGGATCGCCGCACTGGGCTGCATGGCCGATAGCGACGCGGCGGCTTGTCCGGCAGAACCGACCGCGCGGCGCGCGCCTTCCAGCTGGAGGTCGACATTGGTCGACGCATAGGCGTCCGCAAACGCGTTCGCAACGGATGCCGCAAATGCCGGGTCCGCGCCGGAGAAATTGATGCTGACGACGCTCGAATCGCGGACGGGTTTGGCGTCGAGTTGCTTGAGCAGGCGATCGGCGATCCAGACCTTGAGCGAGCCGCGGCCCTGCGTGGCGTCGCTCCAATCCTGCTGGATGCGCTGGCTCTCGTGCAGCTTGAGCGCTTCGACGACTTTCAAAGCGACGTTGCGGCTCTGGATGATCTCGATCTGGGTGGCGAGGTGCTCGGGGCGCGTTTGCCCGGAGATGAGCATGCCGGAGGCCGGGTCGGGGCCTTTCCACTCGAGCAGCACGGATGCGCTCGCTGTCCAGCGGGCAGGGAGCAGCACACTCACCGCCACGGCCACGAATACGGCCACGAGCAGCGTCGACAGCACGACGTAGCGGCGGGCCTTGAGGACGGTGATGAACTGGTTCAAAGACATGGGCTAGGCATGGCCGGCGCGCGGCAGTCGGGCCTCTGGAAGCAGGAAGATATTGATTTTGCGGCTAAAGGGCTTGAAACGTTACGCCCTTGCGGCGCGGTGCGCAAGGGCAGACTGCTCGCCGGCGTCGGGTAAGCGCCTCCGCGCGGTCGTGCGTAGGAGAGGCCATGGCGAGGCGAGCAATCGCAAAGCGGCGGTTTACTCGACGTCGCGGCGGGGATTGAAGTTCGAGATCCGCGCGAGCTGTGCGTAGAGTTCGCGCTCGACCAGCGATGCAGCCCGATTTGGCACGACGATGCTCACCGCCAGGAAAAGATCACCCCGCTTGCCATCGCGCGTGGGCAGTCCTCGCGCCGGGACGAGAAGCTGCGCGCCGCTCTGCGTGCCGGGCGGAACCTTGACCGGCACGTCGCCGTCCAGCGTCGGCACCTTGATCTTCGCCCCGAGCGCCGCTTCCCAAGGTGCAAGCGGGAGCCGCATCTCGAGATCGTCGCCGAGGAGCTTGAACAACCGGTGCCGCGCGAGATTGACTGTCACGTACAGGTCGCCCGCCGGGCCACCCCGATGGCCAGGGCCGCCCTGGCCCTTGACGCAGATCTCCTCGCCATGCCGGACGCCCTTGGGAACCAGGACTTTGATGTCGCGACGCGCATTGCGCAGCGCGCCGTCGCGGCCGCGCGCGGTCACGTCATAGCCGACGCTCACCCGGGCGCCGCCCACCACGTGCTCGAGCGAAATGTCCACCGTGATCCCGTAGTCCTCCCCCGGCATCGGCTCGGTCGACTCGGATTCGGGTCGCGACCTGCGCGCCGAGCGCTGATCATCGCTCTTGCCCTGCGGCGCTCCGGTTCCGGCCTGCCAGTCCGGCCAGTCCGAGAAAGAGTCGGCGCCGATGCGGCTTGGCGAGATGCCGCGTTCCAGCATCGCACTCAGCGCTTCATAGGCCTCGACGACTTCCTTGAAGCGCTCTTCGGCGTGCGGCTCGGTGGAGATGTCGGGGTGAAAGCGCTGTGCGAGGCGACGGTAGGCCAGCTTGACCTCCTCACCGGACGCGCTTCGATTGACGCCGAGGATGGCGTAATAATCCTTCGCTATTTCCATCCCAGTACTTTCCCGCCACCGTTCCTCCCCGAGGGAGAATGCAGCGTACGGCGCGAGCAGGCAAGCCCACTCTGCGATCGTCCCGGCAGCGTGAACGCTTTGACACGCTCCTCGGGCCGGCATTTCAAGATCGCCCGAACCCGACACATTAGGAAGGCCTAATAGTCGTTTCGATCACGTTCTACGCTCGGCGTGCAAGCCTGCAGCCCTAGAGCGGACGCCCGATGCCGAAGTAAGTGAAGCCTAGGCCGCGAAGCTCGACGGGATCCCAGATATTGCGGCCGTCGAAGACTATCGGGGTGCGCAGCAGGGACCTGAGGCGCTCGAAGTCCGGGCGCCGGAAGTCGTGCCACTCGGTCACCACGACCAGCGCATCGCATGCCGTCGCGGACGCATACATGTCCGCGTGCACGGCAACGCGGTCGCCGTAGAGCTTCTTAACGTTGGCCATCGCGGCAGGATCGTGCGCCGCCACCTTGGCGTCGGCTTCGAGCAGCCGCTCGATGATCGCGAGCGCAGGCGCCTCGCGGATGTCGTCGGTCCCCGGCTTGAACGCAAGGCCCCACAAGCAGATCTGCTTGCCGCGCAGATCGCCGAAGTGTCGCTGCATCTTGTCGACGAGAATGGTTTTCTGTCGGGTGTTGGCCGTATCTGCGGCCGCGACGATACCGAGCGGTGCGCCCGCGTCGTCGGCTGTTCGGCGTAGTGCCTGAAGGTCCTTCGGAAAGCAAGACCCGCCGAACCCGGTGCCGGGGAACAGGAAGTTCGGACCGATGCGCGGATCGGCGCCGAGCGCGCGGCGGACGCGCTCGATGTCCGCGCCGACCTTCTCGGCCAGATTGGCGAGCTCGTTCATGAACGAAATGCGGGTGGCGAGCATCGCATTGGCCGCGTACTTGGTGAGCTCCGCCGAGCGCGTGTCCATCACCTGGAGCCGATCGTTGGTACGCACGATCGGGGCATAAAGCGCGCGCAGCCGGTCCCGGGCGCGCTCGTCGTCGGTGCCAACAACGACGCGGTGGGGCTTCATGAAGTCGTTGACCGCGTCGCCCTCCTTGAGG
>JBAVOG010000363.1:0-1879 GCA_049691875.1 Burkholderiales bacterium
CGAGAGCGTGGTGACCGACCCCAGGCTGGTCGGCGAACGGCGCGAGCAGATCTTGAACGCGGCGATCAAGCTCTTCTCCGAGCAGGGCTACTACAGCACGACGATCCAGCAGATCGCCCGTGAAGCCGGAATCAGTGTCGGGCTGATCTACCAGTATTTCCGCGACAAGGACGACGTTCTCTTCCTCACGCTCAAGCTCGTGCTCGATACGTACGAGAAAGAGATTCCTGCGGCGCTCGAAGGCGTGGATCAGCCGCTGGAGCGCTTATGCGTGGCCATCGGCGCATATTGCCGGGTGGTCGACAAGCTGCGTGAAGCAACGGTGCTCACCTACCGCTCCACGAAGTCCCTGCGCGCCGACCGGCGCATCTTCATCAAGGACGGCGAGCTCCGCACCAACCGGCTGCTGGAGGCCTGCCTGCGTGCCTGCATCGCGGGCGGGCAAATGCGTCCGGTGGATGATCAGCTCCTCGTGTATCAGTACGTGCTCTTTGCCCATGCGTGGGCGCTCAAGCAGTGGGCGCTGCGGGAGCGCTATGCGCTCGACGAGTACATCGACGAGGGCATCAAGCTGCTCGTCGAGCCCTTCCTGACCGACACGGGACGCGCCGCGATGGCGCGTATCAAGCGCAAGCAGCGCCGCCGCGACTGAGCCCGACGATTTCCGGTCGAGATCGTGCCAGACCCGAACCGCCGGACACTTCGTCCAACCGCGACCGCGTGGACGGTGTTAGGCTTTGCGACATCACCTGCGTTTGCCGCCGGTATCCGCCGCCGGCGATCTGCCGATGAAGCCTGGCCGCGTACACGTCCACTTCGCATGCCTCGTTGCCTTGTTGGCTGCGGCGACGATCCTCGCCCTCGCACCGGGCGTAGCGTCTGCCCAGTCCGCTGCGAACTTCATCGTCGCGATCGGTGCCGTGCAGGTGATCGATGCCGCGGGTCGCGCGCGTCCGGCTGGGCGGGGCGGCCCGCTTGCCTCCGGCGATCGAATCATCACTGGCGCCGACGGGCTTGCCCAGATCCGATTCTCGGACGGCGCGATGCTCTCGGTGCGCGCGAGCTCCGATCTGAAGATCGAAGCCCACTCTTTCCGCGGTGAGAACGACTCGCTTGCCACGACGGTGTTGCAGTTGGTCAGAGGCGGCCTCCGCGCGATTACCGGCGCCGTTGCACGGGTGAATCGCAGCGGCTACAAGGTGGTGACGCCGACTGCCACGATCGGGGTGCGTGGAACGGACTTCGAAGCGTTCTACATCCCACCTCCTACCGCCGGCGGGCTGACGCCGCCCGACGAGCCGGGCACCTATCTCCGCGTCACCCGGGGCCTCGCGTTCTTGCAGACGCCGCAGGGAAATTTGGACGTGCAACCTCAGCAGGTCGGTTTCATGCCGATCGCCACGGTGCCACCGCGTCTCCTCCCCCAGGCACCCCAGTTCATGTTGCAGCCGCAGCGGCCGGCGCCGGGGCCGGGACCGGCACCAAAATCGCAACCCCCGCAGCGGAGCGAGGGTGGCACCGGCAATCCGCCAGAGCGCCAGGTGCAGCCTGGCAATCTGCAGCAGGTCGAGCCCGGCCGAGTCATGACACCTCAGACCGGGGCGCCGCAGCTCGCGCCGGAAACCACCGGTACTCCTGCCGTGACGCCACGGATGACAGCGCCAGTGACGGCCCCCATGACTGCACCAGTAACGCCACAAATGACGGCGCCAATGACGGCACCCATGACCGCGCCAACGACGGCCCCCATGACTGCGCCAGTAACGCCGCAAATGACGGCGCCGATCACCGCGCCCATGCAGCGCTAGGCGACCCTGGCGTACCTTGTCAGCCGACCGCTTTCCGAGCGTCGGCAAATCGTCGCAACAGTGCGAGCAGC
>JBAVOG010000364.1:0-10294 GCA_049691875.1 Burkholderiales bacterium
GCCTTTCGGTACATCGAACGCCGATTCTAGACGCCGAGAGGGGATTTGGTCGGCTGGACTGCCAGCCTGACCCAGGCGCCCTGCGAGCGGGGCCGTCGACCGGTCCGGAATCCATCCGGAATCCAAACTGTCCGGCGATTCGTACAGAGTCCCGTGGGTGCATCCGGCACTGCTTCATTTGCGGCCGGTCGATGCCCCCCACGGGATGCGCAGTGCGGCGCGCCCGGCTTTCACTCATCCATCGTACGGAGGATTCATGAATCAAAAGCATCTTGTAGGAACGGCCGTCGCCGGCCTGTTTGCGCTGGGCATGTTCTCGGGCGCCGCGATTGCCCAGGACAAGGGCCAGGAGAAATGCTGGGGCGTGTCGAAAGTGGGCCAAAACGATTGCGGCAGCAACAAGACGGCGCACTCCTGTGCCGGCCAGACGAAAGTGAATTACGACCCGAACGATTTCAAGGTCGTGAAGGCCGGCACCTGCGTGCAGATGGGCGGCAGCCTGACCCAGGGCGAGCCCGGGAAGCTCGCCAAAGACCAGATGATGAAGAAGAGCTGAGACGGGAATGAGCGCAGTCGCGACCCCACGCGGCGTGGCTCCGCGCCTCGGCGCCGGGGTCGGACTGCGCACTGCGCATTACCGGGATTTTCTCGAATCCCGCCCGCCGGTCGGCTGGATCGAGGTCCACAGCGAGAACTACTTCGGCGACGGAGGCTACGACCGCCATGTGCTCGAGCGCGTTCGAACTGACTATCCCGTGAGCCTGCACGGAGTGGGCCTGGGCCTGGGCTCGGCCGAGGGCC
Organism: Burkholderiales bacterium; assembly: GCA_049691875.1. Lineage (GTDB taxonomy): Bacteria > Pseudomonadota > Gammaproteobacteria > Burkholderiales > SG8-39 > JAABRB01. Next base: position 802 of record JBAVOG010000364.1, read on the forward strand.
TGGACGACCGCCATCTCGCCAAGCTCAAACGGCTGGTCGACGCGATCGACCCCGCACTCGTCTCCGAGCACCTCTGCTGGGGCGCCGCCGACGGAACGCACTACAACGATCTTCTTCCGCTCGCCTACACGCGCGGGGCCCTGGCGCTCGTCGGCGATCGCGTGGCACGCATACAGGATTTGCTCGAGCGGCGCATTCTCATCGAGAACCTTTCCACGTATCTCGAGTACGCCGCGAGCGAGATGAGCGAAGGCGAGTTCATCGCCGCACTCGCGCGCCGGACGGGCTGCGGCGTACTGCTCGACGTGAACAATCTGTTCGTGAACCAGGCCAACCACGGCACCGACGCACTTGCCACGATGCGGGCAATTCCGACGGGTTGCGTGGAGGAAATCCACCTCGCCGGACATCTCGTCACGGAGCACTGCCTGATCGATCATCACGGCGATCGCGTGGCCGACGCGGTATGGGAGCTCTACGACGCCGCGCTCGAGCGATTTGGGCCGGTAGCAACGCTCATCGAGTGGGATACCGACATCCCCGAGCTTGCCGTACTGCTCGACGAGGCCAGCAAGGCGCGTGCGCGCATGGCGAGACGTCATGTCCGCGCTGCTTGAGCTCCAGCGCGCGCTGGGTGGCGCAATCACCGATGGCGCGCGGACGACCGCGGTGGCGCCGCTCTTCCGCGGTCCCGCGGAGACCATCCCGGCGCGCCTCGCCGCGTATCGCGGCAACGTGCTCGGCAACTGCGCCAATGCCCTCGCTGCCGCCTATCCGATCGTGCGCAAGATCGTGGGCGCGGAGTTCTTCGAGGCTACTGCACGCGAATATGCCCGCGTTCACCCGTCTACGAGCGGCGACCTGAACGAGTACGGCGACGCGCTGGCGGTGTTTCTCGCTGCGTTTCCCCATACGCGCGACCTGCCCTATCTGCCTGATGTCGCGCGCATGGAGTGGCTCGCGCACCGGGCCTATTACGCCGCGGATGGTGCGCCATTCGACCCCGCGCGACTGGCTGGCCTGCCCCCGGAGCGCTGGGGCGCGCTGCGTCCCGTGCTCGCGTCCGGATGTGCACTGCTCGTCTCCGATTGGCCACTCGCGCGCATCTGGACGGTGCACCAGGACGACTATGCGGGTGAATTCGTCGTCGATCTCGACGCAGGGCCCGATCGGGTGCTCGTCCATCGTCCGCACTGGGCGGCCGCGGTGCAGGCGATCGGCGCCGGCGACCATCGGTTTCTCGCTGCGGCACTGGAGAATGCGCGCCTCGGCGACGCACTCGAGGCGGCAGCCGCCGAGGATTCCGGTTTCGATCCTGCGACTGCGCTTGCGCGCTGGGTCGACGCCGGCGTCGTGGTCGATTTTTCGGATCCGGAGGAGCAAGGATGAGCAGGCTCGCAGCCGTCGTGCCGACGATCGATCGCTTGCTCGGAGGGTTGACCCCGTTTGCGCACGTGATCGATCTCGTGATTCGCCTCTTCGTCGCCAGCGCCTTCTTCAAGTCGGGCCTCACGAAAATCCGCAGCTGGGACGCGACGCTGTACCTGTTCGCGAACGAGTACCACGTTCCCCTGCTGCCGACGCAGCTGGCTGCGTTTCTCGGCACCTTCGGCGAGCTCATGCTGCCGCCTCTGCTCGCCTTCGGGTTGGCGACGCGGTTCGCTGCGCTGGGCCTGACGGTGATGAACATCGTCGCCGTCATCTCTTTCTGGCACGTGCTGTCCGGCAACGAGGCCGCACTCGCGTCGCACGAGCACTGGGGACTACTGCTTCTGGTGACCCTGTTCCACGGACCCGGAAAGCTCTCGCTCGATCACTGGATCTGGCGGCGAATTCGCCGGAGTTGAATTCATCCACTGCGACCGCGTTCTGGCGCCGCTTCGCGACCACGTCGACGACTTCGCCTCCACCGTGGCGAGCGCAACAAGCCGGCGCAGTCGGACGTCTCTCTCTTTTACCCTCGCAACTCGCATTGCAACACGTCGCGATGAATTGTCGCGAGCACGATGGTGAAGCCGACGAGTGCCACCCGATTGTCGTTGGCACGGATGTACTGCAACGACGGCTCGAGCACGAACGTGCCGGGCGGCGTGAGCACTGTGGGCTCGGCGAGAATCTGCGCGACCTCCGGCGGGCGATTGGGCTCGGGCGGGGCTTCCCCGACGGGTTTTGCCGGTGGACTCGAAGACGCTCCTCCCGTTCCCCCGACTGGGCCGACTGAACTGGAACCGACGCGCTGCCCTGCGGCGTTTCGACGCTCACGGCGCCGCGCCTCGCCCGGTCAAGCGACCCTCGAGCTCGTGGAGTTCACGGAGTTGCTGATCGAGCCGGTGCCGCTGCTCGACAAGCTCACGCTCCAGCGCGCGGACCGTTCCGGATGAAACGGCCACCAATCCAATGAGTAACCCGACGACGCCCAGCCGACCGATTGGTATCCTTCGCATTTCCGCCTCCTCGTGGATCGCGACTTCCCACGCACCGCCGGCTCTCCAGCGCCGCTATGCGCCGTCCGGGCAGGGTTGCGACCCGATCGGACCGTCCTAGGCGGGCGTGTCCGAGTCCGGGCGAATCGCGCTGGAGCGGGCGATCGCGAGCTTCTGGATGAGCCGATAAAGCGTGACGCGCGAGACGCCGAGCTCGCGCGCCGTTGCAGCCATGTTTTGCCGGTTTCGCTCGAGCGCGGCGAGAATCAGATCGCGCTCGGTCGAGTGCCGTGCGTGCTGCAAGGAGACCGCTCCCGAGTTCGCTCCCTGGCGCTCTGCGAGCCCCAGGTCGGTCGGCGTGATGAGTCGTCCTTCGCACATGATCATCGCATTCTGCACTCGATTGATCAGCTCGCGCACGTTTCCCGGCCACGGATGCAGTTCCATCTCGACGCGCGCCTCGCTGGAAAAGCCCGTCAGGTTCGCCGCTTTCATCGAGCTGTGCTTCGCGAACAACTCGTCTGCGAGCAGCCCGATGTCTCCGGCGCGATTGCGCAGCGCCGGCATGTCGAGGTGCAGGACGTTGAGGCGGTAGTACAGGTCTTCCCGGAACCGTCCTTGACACATCGCGCCCGCCAGATCGACGTGCGAGGCCGCAATGACGCGCGCATCGATTTGCAACGGAACCGTGGAACCCACCCGCACGATGGTCTTCTCCTGCAGAAATCTAAGCAGACTCGCCTGCGATTCCAGCGGCAGGTCGCCGATCTCGTCGAGAAAGATCGTGCCGCCCGACGCGGCCTCGATGCTGCCAGCATTGCGCTGATGTGCGCCCGTGAAGGCGCCCTTCTCGTGGCCGAAGAGCTCGGATTGAACAAGATTGGTTGGCAGTGCACCGCAATTGACAGTTACGAACAGTCCGGGTCGACGCGCAGAGTGAGCGTGGATCGCGCGCGCTGCAACTTCCTTGCCCGTTCCGCTCTCGCCACCGATCAACACCGGCGCATCCACGCGCACCATCTTGTCGATCGCGCGATAGAGCTCCAGCATTGCCGGGCTGCGTCCGATCATGCCGTAGCGGCCTTTCACACCCGGCTCTATCGACGTCAGCTTGCGTTTGAGTTCCGCCTTGCCCGCCGCGTGACCGAGCACGACGAGCAATCGCTCCGCGTCAAGGGGAAGCGTGTGGAAATCGTGAAAGCCGTTTGCGATGAGCGCAGCGACGTCCTGCCGATGCGTCGCCTCCTTCGTCAAGACAACGACCCACTCGATGCGTGTGGCGCCCAACAGTCGCGCAAGATCTGCCTGCTCGAACGTGTCCGGGTCATCCAGTATCGCAAGGCCGACGTTGCACTCGTTCTTCGCAGCGGCGCTGAGTGCGCCGCGAATATCGGAGACTTGCTCGACTTCCCAGTCACCCGAGACGAGTGTCGAGCGCAGATCGATGGCCGAGCCAGCCACCTGCAGGACCAGAATCCTCCGCCTCATCCGCTCGACCACTCACGTGAGTCTTTTATGCGCCGGTCGCCGGGCGCTTGTCCTTCTCACTGCGACCTCATTCCAATTCACCGTACGACTACCGTACGAAAAAGCGCAAGCAATTGATATCCGTAATTAGACCTATTTCATGCCTCGTCGAGATTTCAATGTGTCGCGCGTTTTGACAGTGCGGGCGCACAATCACGCGATGCGTATCACTCGTGATACACATCCCGTCCACCAAATCGGCGTGGCGCACCTCGCGACATCGCTGCCGTGGGGGCAACGAGCAATCCGTCGCGCCGCACGGATAGCGTTGCGACCGGCAATTCCAATCAGGTGCCCGGGAAAAATGAATGCATAGTCGGGCCCTTGCGTGAATCGTCGATCGGTCCGACGCTTCGGGCACCCGGCCATCGGGCGCAAGGTGTGCAAACGTGAGCTGCCTCGCCCGCGCCCTGGCCTGCCGGCAGGGCATGATGACATTGTCGTGAATCCGACATTTCACGCCGCGCGTCGCGGCCAGACTTCGGAATTTTTCCGGGGCTCTTGGCGTTTGCGTTATTTGCGGTCGTGACGGGCGGTACGACGATTCGTCCGACGATTGCCGCTCACTGCCGATTGCCCGTGCGAGGGCACGGTCTAGGTCGGAGACGACGCGCTGCCTGTAATACTAGGTCGATGCGAACGTGACGATGCGCTCCTCGGTCATCTCGTGAACCGCGTAGCGCGGTCCTTCGCGGCCGAAACCGCTGTCCTTCGAGCCGCCGTAGGGCATCAGGTCGACCCGCGAGCTCGACGTCTCGTTGACGTGAACACCGCCGACTTCCAGTCGACGCGCGGCTGCAAACGCGTCGTCCAGGCGATTGGTGAAAATCCCGCATGCGAGTCCGAAGGGCGTGGCATTGACGCGCGCGATCGCGTCTTCCAGCGAGTCGAACGGAACGATGCAAACGACCGGACCGAACACTTCGCTGCAGCCGACCTTCATCGATTCGTCGATCGACGTGAGGAGCGTCGGCGGGATCACCGCGCCGTTGCGGCTTCCGCCCGCCAGGCGCTTCGCGCCGCGCGCCACGGCCTCGTCGATCCAGCTCTCGATGCGTATCGCCTCTATTTCGCTGATGATGGGACCCACCACGGTCTTCGGGTCGTACGGATCGCCGAAGGGCAATGCCTTCACCATCTCGGTCAGGCGCGACTGCACGTCCTCGACGATGGCCCGGTGCACCAGGAGCAGTTGGATGGACGTGCAGACCTGGCCCGCCTTGCGGTATCCGGCATTGACGACCTTGGGCAGGGCGACGTCCAGTCGCGCGTCGTCGCACAGGATCGTGAAAGCGATCGAGCCCAGCTCCATCTGGGTGCGGCGCAACCCCGCGGCCTGCTGGATCTTGCGCCCCACCTCGGTGCTGCCCGTGAAGGCGAAGAAGCGCACACGCTCGTCTTCGAGCAGGCACCCCGCAACCTGTGCGCTCCCGTGCACCAGCGACAGGAATCCGCGCGGCATGCCCGCCTCGACGAGCACCTCCACCAGCTTGCAGGCCGTGAGCGGCGTTGCGGAGGCCGGCTTGAGAATCACCGCATTGCCCGCAGCAAAGGCCGGCGCGATCTTGTGGGTAACGGTGTTGAGCGGCGAATTGAATGGCGTGATCGCGACCACCACACCGAGCGGGACGCGCAGCGTGTAACCGAAGCGCCCCGCCTGTTGTGGGGCGCCGGCGAGCGGCACGACTTCGCCTGCGAGTCGCCGCGCCTCCTCGGACGAAAGCTTCAGTGTCTGGATGCAGCGGCGCACCTCCCCCGACGCGTCCGAGACCGTGAATCCGGCTTCCATCTGCATGATTCGCACGATGTCCTCGAGGCTCTCTTGCATGAGCACGGCCGCACGCTCGAGAATGGCGCCGCGCTCGAATGGGCCAGGCGCGCCGCGACGGAACGCAGCATGGGCGCAGGCAACCGCGTGCGCGACCTGCTCCCTGTCCGCAGTGGTCACGTATGCCCCGGGTTGCAGCCGGTATTTGTCGTTTACCGCCACGACGGCGCCTCTGCCCGCCACCCATTCTCCGTCCACCAACATCCGGTATGCGTCGCTCGATCCGGTGCCGCCGGATTCGGGTTCAATTCGCTCGTTCATGGGGCGCTCTCCTCGTTTCCGGAATGTTCATCACAGCCAGAGGATCTGCTTGCGGTAGTCCAGGTCGTCCAGTAGCGACGCCGCGGGACCCTCGTGGAAGACCGCGCCACGCTCGAGCGCGAACACGCGATCCGCGAGCGCGAGCACGAGATCCAGGTTGTGCTCGACGATCAGGATCGAGACCTGACCGCGCAGCCGGTCGAAGACCCTGAAGAGCTCCTGGATGACCGTCGGCGCGAGGCCCTCGAACGGCTCGTCCAGAAGCAGCAGCCTGACGTTGCCCGACAACGCACGTGCTACCGCCGCCATCTGCTGCTCGCCTCCCGACAGGTAATCCGCCGCGATGTGCATCCGCTCCTGCAGGCGCGGGAAGTATTCGAAGATCTTCTGCTCGCTCCAGGCGACGCCATTGCGACCGTCGGTGGCGCGCGCCAAGCGGCCCAGCGCCAGGTTGTCGGCGACCGTCATCCCGGCGAAGAGGCCGCGCCCCTGCGGGACGTACCCGATCCCGAGCCGCGCGATATCCGGCGCGGGCAATGTGGCGATGTCCCGGCCGTCGAACTCGATCGTGCCCGATGCCGCCCGCACCAATCCCGCGAGCGTCTTGAGAAGCGTGGACTTGCCTGCACCGTTTCGGCCGAGGAGTGCCACGATCTCGCCGTCCCGCACGTCCAGCGTCGCGTCGGTCAGGATGTGGCTCTTGCCGTAGAACGCGTTGACCCGCTCGAAGCGCAGGAGCGGCGCGCGCTCGCGCGTGTCGGCCACCATCTTTCCGGTGACCGGCGGGGTTCCGGTTCCGGTGTAGATCTGTTGCACGCGCGCGTCGCTGCGCACAGCGTCGGGCTTGCCGGTCATCAGCACCTCGCCCTGGTTCATCACCGTGACGTTCTGCGAGAAACCGAGCACCCGATCGATGTCGTGCTCGACGATCAGCACGGGAATGCTGGCTCCGACCGACATGATGAGATTCGACACGCGTTCACGCTCGGCCGCGGCGAGGCCGGCCAGCGGCTCGTCGAGCAAGAGCACCTGCGGCTTCGAGCCCAGCGCGATACCCATGTCCAGGAGCCGCTGACCGCCATACGAGAGCTCGCCACCCTCGATCGCCTCGATCCCTTCCAGACCGAGGAATCTGATGAGCTCCGCCGTCTCGGCGTGGACCTCGGGATAGCTGTCGATGTCGCGCCACGCATTGAAGCGCGCCGCGTGCCGCGCCTGCAGCGACAGACGCAGGTTCTCGTAGATCGAAAGGCCCTTGAACAGGTTCGTGATCTGGAACGACCGGGCGATGCCCTGCTGGCAGATGCGGTACGGGGGCAGGCTCTCGATTTCCCGGCCCTCGAGGCGAATGCGACCCGCGTCCGGCGCGAAGAGCCCCGACACCAGGTTGAACACGGAGGTCTTGCCCGCGCCGTTCGGACCGATCAGCGCATGAATCTCGCCGGCGTCGATCGCCAGACTTGCATTCGCGACCGCCCGGATGCCACCGAAGTTCTTGGTGACGGAGTCGACCTCGAGCACCGTCCCCTTGCGGGTGTTGGCGTGCAGGAACGCAGGCAGCGGCACGCCTTCGCTGATATGGCGTGCGGTCATCGCAGCGGCCTCTTCGGGCGGTGGCCACCAGCGCCGCTTGAGCTTCGCCCAGATCCCGACCAACCCGCTCGGGGAGAACAGCACGAAGCCGACAAAAACCAGTCCGAACCAGAGCAGCCAGTTGGAAGTCCAGATCGAGAACAGCTCGCGGAACAGGATGTAGAACACCACCCCGAGGGCCGGGCCCAGGATGGAGTGCATCCCGCCGATCACCACCATCGCCAGAAACTCACCCGACAACTGCACCGAGACGGCTTCGGCCGAAACGAGGTAGTTCAGGAAGGCTAGCAGCGCGCCACCCAGGCCGGTCACGACGGCCGAAAGGACGAACACCCCGAGTCGGTAGCGGTCGACGTGATAACCCTGAAAGGTGGCGCGCTGCTGGTTCTCACGGATCGCGACGAGCACGTGACCGAAAGGCGAGCGCGTCACGCGCAGCAGAACGTACAGCACGCCGAGCCCGATCAGCGCGACGAACCAGTAGTAAATCCCCGAGTCGTTCAGGTCGAACGGCCCGAACCCACCGCGCTGCAGGCCCCCGAGCCCGTCCTCGCCGCCAGTCAGCGCGGTCCAGCGGAACGCGATCGCGTAGGTGAGCGCCACGAACGCCAGCGTGAGAAGGGCAAAATACACGCCGCGCCGACGCAACATTAGCACGCCCACGACTGTCGACAATGCTGCGACCACCACGATCGAGAACAGAATCGGCAGGGCGATCTGTCCGCCGAACCATTGCTTCTGCGCGATGGCGGCGGCGTAGGCACCGATGCCGAACCAGGCACTGTGGCCGAACGAATGGAGCCCGGTGAATCCCACCAGCATGTTCAGGCCGAGCGCGGCCATGGCAAAACACACGATCTGCGTGGCCGTGTTCGTGCTCAGGCCCATGACGTCCATCGCGAACGGCAGCAGGACGAGCGCGACCGTACCGACCAGAAGGGGCCGATACTTCGCATGTGTCCAGAAAGCCTTCATTCGAACTTCTCGATGCGTTCGCCGAGCAGCCCGCGCGGCCGGAACATCAGCACCAGGAACATCAGCACGTACATCGACGCCTCGCCCGCCGCCGGCAGGAAGTGAATCGTGACGCCGCGCGTCACGCCCACGAGGAGCGCCGCAAACACCACGCCCCAGAAGCTCCCCAGGCCGCCGATGACGACCACCACGAAGGCGACGGCGATGATGTCCGCCCCCATTGCGGGATGCACCAGGGCGATGGGCGCGAAGAGCGCGCCGCCCAGCGCCGCCATGCCGACGCCCAGCATGACGATCACGGTCATGTAGGGCTGCAGGCGGATGCCGAGCGCGGCCACCATGTCAGGTCGCTGGATGCCGGCGCGCACGACACGCCCGAACGAGGTCTTGTTGAGCAGGAGCCAGATGCCGGCGAGCACCAGAGCCGCCACGGCCAGCAGCAGCAGGCGATAGCGCGAGAAAAGAAAATCGCCCAGCACGACACTGCCCTTCAGTGCAGTCGGCATCGAGGCCGGCATGGGCGATGCGCCCCAGATGATGCGGATCATCTGCTCGGCCACCAGGGCGATTCCGAACGTGACGAGCAGCGAGAGGATAGGATCGGCCGTGTAGAAGCGGCGCAGGATGAACCGCTCGAAGAGGATCCCGAGCAGCGCCACTGCGACCGGCGAGAGCACGACCGCCGCGCCGAAGCCCAGATACTTCGCGATCTCGATCGACACATACGCCCCGAGCGCGTAGAACGCCCCGTGCGCGAGGTTGACCACTCCGCCAACGCTGAAGATCAGCGAAAGGCCCAGCGCGATCAGGAGGTAGTAGCCCCCGAGCACCAGGCCGTTCACCACCTGTTCGAGCAGGAACAGGAGTTGCATGTTCAATCCGGGTA
>JBAVOG010000365.1:0-1971 GCA_049691875.1 Burkholderiales bacterium
GCGGAGCGCGCTAGCCTCCTTGCCGGCATTCGCCGGCGCACGCCGCCCGATCTTTGCGAGCTCGGCATCGTCGCGAATGCCACCGGCCTCACGCCCGATACGCCCGAGCTCCATGCGCCGATCGCGCGTACGCTGGAGCTCGTGGAGCTGCTGCGCCCCGACGGCGGTCTGCTTGCGCGCACGGGCGCGGTGGACATGTTCAATTGCTATCGCCGCCCCGACGAGCTCTCGTTCGCAGGGGGTGTGTTCGTGGTGGTGGCGTGCGACGACAGTGCCGCGTGGAAAGTGATCGCGGGCAAGGGCATTCCGGTGAGCGCGGACGGCCGGTACGCGCTGATTCACAACCCGGTGCATCTGCTCGGCCTCGAGGCACCGTATACGCTTTTCGGTGCGGCGTTCCTCGGCCATGCGTCCACGCGCGAACGCCCCGTGTGCGATCTCGTCGCGCGCGCCGCAGGCGATCTTACAGCAGGCACCGCCTTGCAGCTTGCCGAGCGGCACGAGATCGTCGGCCTCGCGCCGATGCTCGTGGATGCGAAGCCGGCCAGTGGCGACGCGGCCGTGCCCTTCTACATGGCGGCGGGACGCACACTCAAACGTCCCGTGGCGGCGGGCGCGACGCTGACGGTGGATGATCTCGATCACCCCGCGGACTCGGTGCTCTGGCGGCTCCGCGCCGAGCAGGACCAGGTCTTCTTTGGCCGACCGATGCGCTAGTGGCGGACGACATTCCGATCGTCGACGCACACCACCACTTCTGGCGCTTGTCCGGTGGCCCGCTGTACTACCCGTGGCTGCAGGACGCCAAGGCGCACGATTTTTTTCTGGGCGAGTATGCGCAGCTCAAGCGCGATTATCTGCCGGACGACTATCGGCGCGACGCGGCCGGACACCACGTGGTGAAAACGGTGCACGTCGAGGCCGAATGCGCGCGCGACCAGCAAGTGGCCGAGACGGAGTGGCTCACCGAGCTTCACGCACTGACCGGAATGCCGAGTGCGATCGTCGCGCATGCGTGGTTTCACACGCCAAACGCAGAGGAAATCCTCGCGCAGCACGCGGCGCACCCGCTCGTGCGTGGCATCCGTTCCAAGCCGGTGACTGCCCCGTCGCCGTCCAGGATGGCGACGGGCGCGCCCGGCTCGATGCAGGACCCGAACTGGCTGGCCGGCTTCAAGCTGCTCCGCAAATTCGGGCTCGCGTGGGATCTGCGCGTCCCGGCGTGGCATCTCGAGGAAGCGGCCCAGGTGGTCTGGGCCCATCCGGACACACCGGTCGTGCTCAACCACACCGGCTTTCCCTGGGACCGCAGCCCGGGCGGACTCGAAATGTGGCGGCGCGGCATGCGGGCGCTGGCAGCGTGCCCGAACGTTTCGTGCAAGCTCTCGTGTCTGTGCATGCGCGACGGTCCGTGGGACTACGCGAGCAATCGCGCCATCGTCCTCGAGACGATCGAGCTCTTCGGGGTCGATCGCTGCATGTTCGCGTCGAATTTCCCGGTCGACGGCCTGCGCGTGGGCTTCCGTCAGATGTTCGACGACTTCAAGCGCATGACCGCGGACCTGACAGCGGAAGAGCGGAACAAGCTCTTTCACGACAACGCGGCGCGCTTTTACCGGATCGCCTGATCACCCGCTTGTCGCACGGTCCGATTTACCCCTCCCCGAAGACGCGCCCTCGCCTGGAAACCGTTGGCGCATCCGCGCGACCGTGGCATCATTCGGGCACAACAACAAAAACATCTCAGACGTGGGGTCCCGAGACGAATGGACAGGAATGCCGTCCTCGTAAAGACGGGTAAGGGAGCGGAAGAGATCAAGTCGCGCACGTTCGGACTGGCGGCGCGGCTGCGCAGTGTGCTCATCATGGTCGATGGCAACTCGACCGTCGCGGACTACGTCGCGCGCTTCGGAGCGATTCCCAATTTCGAGGGATCGCTGCAACAGCTCCTCGACCAGGGATACGTGGAAG
>JBAVOG010000366.1:0-1973 GCA_049691875.1 Burkholderiales bacterium
TCGGTTCACGCTCGCCCAGGACGCACCGGCGTACGTGCTGCGCGTGCCCGTCCGCGTCCAGACCGAGCAGGGCAGCGAGATGCATACGGTCGAATTTGCGCGCGATCGGCAGGTGTTCGAAATCGAGGTGCAGGCGCGCCCCACGCGGCTTATGCTCGACCCGGATTTCCGCGTGCTGCGCAGGCTCGACCCGGCGGAGCTGCCCCCGATCCTTCGACAGACGATGGTGGCGCCGGTGGCCACCGTGGCACTCGCCGTCCCGGAGACGGATTGGTCGCCGGCCGCCCGGCGGCTGGCGGAGCGAGTGCTCGACGCCACACCAGTCTTTCTGGGCGACGGCGCGGCGCTACCGCGCGATACGGCGCTTCTTGTGGTTGGCCGACACGCAGAGGTGGACGCGTTCCTGGCGCGCAACGGTTTGCCGGCACGCCCGGTAACACTCGCGGGAGACGGCACCGCGCAGGTCTGGGCAGCGGCGCGGCCGGGGGGCTCGCCGCTCCTGGTGGTGTCCGCCAGTGAACCCGAATCGCTCGAGGCGGTTGCAGAGTTCGCGCCGCACTACGGTCGCCAGAGCTTCCTCGAGTTCGCCGGGCGCCGCGTCGTCGGGCGGGGTGTATGGCCCGGTTCGGCGCGCGGGTGGGTGCTCGAGTAACCTCCAGGGGGTGGCAGGAATGCCTCGTAACCGCCGGATTTAACAATTTTTTTCAAATTCGTTCGGCCGCAACCGATGCGCACAGAGCAGATCCCGGGTGTAACATTGGCCCCTATCAGAACAAAGGGGCCGTCGCCGAGACGGTCCGCGCGGAGATGGAACGGCCGGGTCATATCACGGATATGTCCGACGCTTCGAGCGACGACTTGAACGATCTGGACGAGACGGCGACCACGTCTGTCGAGGAACTGCTCGGAGTCATCGCGGAGCTGAGCGAGCGCGTCATGCGACTCGAGCGCGCGATGGTGATGCTGCTTGCCGAGAATCACGCGCGCGTTCTGGTCGATTCGCCGCAGTCCGGAAACGTGCCCGCGCAACCACGCCAGGATGCGCACGTCGCAGGGGTGCCGGAACCTGTCCGGCCGGCAGCTCCGCAACCGGTGCCGCCACGCGGAGCTCAGCCGCCCGCATCTGCGCGGCCGATTGCCGAGACGCTGACCACGATGGACTTCGATCTTCCCTCGCACCAGTGGGGCGCCGAGGGACTCACCGAAAAATCGCGTACCTCCACAGGCCCGCTCACACCCATCCAGCATTCGGACTATCCCGAGATCAGGGTCCTGGACGATGAGTCGGGGAAGCCCGCGCCGAAGCGCACCGGCCCACCCGAGCGCGTGATCGTGCGGGCCGCGATCGAGGGCTATCCGCACATCATCGAATCGATCTGCCTGATGTGGGGCGGCCGCGAAGCCGACGCTTATCTCAGCCGGCTGGTGATCGACACGCGCGGAGGTCGCAAGGGCTTTCCGCGCGATGTGATGGACGAGCTCCTCATCCTGGCCGAGGTCTGCACGATCAAGTCCGGGCTCAAGCCCGACTTCACGCCCTTCGACCGGGACCGGGCGCGCGAGCGCGAGGGTTAGCAGACCGCTGAATAATGCCCGCCGCGCCCAGCCGCGCGCGCAAAATTTCGCCCAGCACGATCGTGGCCGGACCGCGCAGGCCGGCAGGCGCCAGCGTCGATAGCTCGGCAAGCGTTCCATACCACGCGCGCGCCTCGGGGAGGGATGCGTTCGCCACGATCGCAACCGGCGTCGCGCCGCTGCGACCACCCTCGATCAGGCGTTTCGACACACGTTCCGCCTCACCCACGCCCATGTAGATCACCGCGGTCTCCGCAGCGGCCGCCGCGGACACCCAGTCACCCTCCGATTCCCCCGCGCCAGTGCGCGGTGTCACGAAGGCCACCGTGCGGCTTGCGCCGCGACGAGTGAGCGAGATGCCGAGCCCCGCACTCGCCGCGAGCGCCGCTGTCACGCCC
>JBAVOG010000367.1:0-2299 GCA_049691875.1 Burkholderiales bacterium
ATCCGCATCGGCGCGCCGCCGCCGTGCCCGCATGACCCGAACCAGCACGACGATGCCGGCAACGACGAGCAACGCCGGGCCGAACCAGAGCAGGACGGTGGTCATCTTGAGCGGCGGGCGATAGAGCACGAAATCGCCGTACCGCGTCGTCATGAACTCGAGGATCTCGGCATCCGACTTGCCGGCCTTGATCTGCTCGCGAATCTCGCGCCGCAGATCTACCGCCAGCTCTGCGTTCGAATCGGCGATCGTCTGATTCTGGCAGACCAGGCAGCGCAGCTCGGCTGCAAGTCCGATCAGGCGCTTCTGCGTGACGGGGTCGAGATCGGTAGGTGTCGCTTCGCTGGCGGCCGCAGCGGGCGCGAATATCGCGAGCCACGCGACGAAGACTGCGGCGCCGAGCAATTTCATGACTTCTCGAGTTCACGCGCCATCGGCAGGATCTTTTTCTCGAGCACCTCGGGGGTCACGGGGCCGATCTGCTTGTAGCGGATCACGCCCTGCCGGTCGATCAGGAATGTCTCCGGGACACCGTAGACGCCATAGTCGATTCCGACGCGCCCGTCGAGATCGCTTACCGAGAGCGTGTACGGATCGCCGAACTGCTTGAGCCACGCGAGCGCGTCATCGCGCTTGTCCTTGTAGTTGAGGCCGACGACGGGGATCGTCTTCTGCTTCGCGAGCTCGACGAGCACGGGGTGCTCCTGGCGGCACGCGACACACCATGATGCCCATACGTTGAGAAGCCAGACTTTGCCGGCCATGTCCTGTCGCGCAAAGCGCTTGTCGGGTGCATACAGCTGCGCGAGCTCGAAGCCCGGGGCAGGCTTGCCGATGAACGGCGAAGGCACCTCGCGCGGATTGAGTCCAAGCCCGACCAGGAGAAACGCGAGCAGCGCGACGAAAATGGCGAGCGGGATGACGAACTTGTTCATGCGGCCGGCTTCAGGCAGTGGCCCGCGGCCCGCTCGCAAGGGCCGTCTCGCGGCGTTGCGCGAGCATGCGGTATCGCCGGTCAAGCAGCGCCAGCAGTCCGCCGAGCGCCATCAGGACGCAGCCGCCCCAGATCCAGGTGACGAACGGCTTGTAGTAGACGCGCACGCTCCAGGCGCCGTTCGCCACCGGCTCGCCGAGCGACACGTAGAGATCGCCGAACGGTCCGGTGTCGATGGCCGCCTCGGTCATCGGCATCTGCTGCGCATTGTAGATGCGCTTTTCGGGATGGAGCGTCTCGATGATCTTCCCGCCGCGGCTCACCTCGACCGTTCCCCGCGAGGCGCGGTAGTTGGGACCGGTTACCTGCGATGCGCCCTGGAACGTGAACGTGTACCCGCCCACGGCGACGGTGTCGCCCACCTCCATGCGCACGTCGCGTTCCACCTCATAGCTCTTGACCGTCGTGACGCCGACGATGAACACGCCGACGCCCACGTGCGCCAGCACCATCCCCCAGTACGCGCGCGGCTGCTGGCGCAGCCGCGCCCATACGCCGCCTGCGCCGCGGCCGACTCGATCCCATACCGAGACCGTGGTGGACGCGAAGATCCAGAAGGCGAGCAGGTAGCCGAAGCTCTTGAGCGCAGTCCACTCGCCGGCGATCAGCGGCACGACGACGGCGCTCGCGAGCGACACAGCCGCCGCCCAGCGGAGGCGCACGGCAAGCTCGGGCAGGCTGGCTTCCTTCCAGCGCGCAAGGGGACCCACGCCCATCAGGAAGACCACCGGCGTCATGAGCGGCGCGAACACCGAATCGAAATACGGCGGCCCGACGGAAATCTTTCCCAGCGACAGCGCGTCGAGGAACAGCGGATAGAGCGTCCCGAGCAGGACGGACCCCATCGCCGCCATGAGCAGGACGTTGTTCCCCAGCAGCGCGGACTCGCGCGAGACGAGCCCGATCCGGCCGCCGAGCCCCACCTTTGGCGCCCGCACGGCGAAGAGCGCGAGCGAGCCGCCGATCACGATCGCGAGAAACGCGAGGATGAAGATGCCGCGCTTCGGATCGGTCGCGAACGCGTGGACAGAAGTGAGGACGCCCGAGCGGACGAGGAAGGTGCCGAGGAGCGAGAGCGAAAATGCAAAGATCGCGAGCAGGACGGTCCAGCTCTTGAACGCCCCGCGCTTCTCGGTGACCGCGAGCGAATGGATGAGCGCGGTGCCGACCAGCCACGGCATGAAGGACGCATTCTCGACCGGATCCCAGAACCACCAGCCGCCCCAGCCGAGTTCGTTGTAGGCCCACCAGCTGCCGAGCGCGATGCCGGTAGTGAGAAAAGTCCAGGAAACAATAGTCCAGGGC
>JBAVOG010000368.1:0-6662 GCA_049691875.1 Burkholderiales bacterium
CTCGTATACCATGCCGCGGTCGCGCAGCTCCTCGGCCGACTCGGGCACGACGAACAGCATGCGGTTCATCACCGCCAGGGCGCGCGGATAGTTCTCGGCCTGCAGGTAGATGGCCTTCAGGTTGCGCAGCACGCGTGCCACGATCTGCCTGGAGGTCGCCGCCTCCAGGAGCTCGTCGAGATCGAGCTCGCGGGCGCGCGCCGGCGGCATCACTTGTGCAAGGCGGGTGCGTAGCGCGGTCGCGGACTGCGGCTCCCCGCCCGTGAACGGATCCAGCACGAGCTGGCCCCGCCTGACCCGCAGCTTCACCAGGAAATGTCCGGGGAAAGACACCCCCTGCAGCCTGAGCCCCACCCGACGCCCGACCTCGAGGTACACGATCGCGAGCGTGATCGGAATCCCGGTACGCCGGTCGAGCACTTCGTTCAGGTAGCTGTTGCGCGGATCGTAGTAGGCGTCGACATTGCCGATGAACTGCAGATCCTCGAACAGGTAGTGGTTCAGCGCAGCGATGCGCTGCTCGGGAAACGCGTCGTGCGCGAGTCGCCCGCGCACGGTCGCGGCCATCGTGTCGAGCTGCCCGAGGCAACCCGAGACGTCGATGTCCGGGTATTCGTCCTGGGCGAGCAGCAGGCACGCCTCGGCGAGACTGAAATGCTCGCGCGTCAGGAGCTGGGCGAAGCGGTCGAGGTTGGCAGCCAGAGCGACAGATTGAATCGAAAGGATCGAATTGAAGACGCTGGTCGGCGGATGCTTTCAGTTACCGACGCGCCGCGCAAAATCGCGCGGGCGAAACCCGAGCACCCATAGTGTACCGAAGTAGACCGCGATGCCAACCCCCACGAGCCCGCACAGCGCCGCGACGCGAGTCGTGCCGCGCGCAGCGATCCACCACGCCTCCGGCCCCATTGCGAACCACAGCGCGACGCCCATCGCCGCCAGTGCCACGAGCACTTTCAGCGTATAGGCCAGCCACCCCGGCTGGGGTGCGTATATGCCATCGCCGCGGAGCCGGCGGTACAGCAGGCCCGCGTTGAGGCATGCGCCCAGGCCGATGGCCAGCGCGAGACCGGCGTGCCGCAGCGGCACGATGAACGCCACGTTCATGATCTGCGTCGCCACCAGCGTCATGATGGCGATGCGCACCGGAGTCCTGATATCCTGCCGCGCATAGAAGCCGGGCGCGAGCACCTTCACCAGGATCAGGCCGAGCAGGCCGACGCTGTACGCGACGAGGGCCTGGCGGGTCATCGCGAGATCGGTCAAGTTGAATTCCCCGTAGTAGAACAGCGTCCCGATCAGGGGCACCGCCAGGATCGCGAGCGCGAGCGCGGCGGGCAGCGCCAGCATCAACGTCAGTCGCAACCCCCAGTCGAGCAGCCGCGAGTATTCATCACCCGCCTGCTGCGCATGCGCCTTCGCAAGGCTCGGCAGCAGGATCGTTCCGAGCGCCACACCGAGCAGTCCGGTCGGAAACTCCATCAGTCGGTCCGCGAAATAGAGCCACGAAACGCTGCCGGTCTGCAGGAACGACGCGAAGATCGTGTTGGCCAGGAGACTCAGCTGGGCCACCGACACGCCGATCGCCGCCGGCCCCATTAGGGCGAGGATGCGGCGGACGTCCGGATCGCGCAGCCCGCTCAGGGCAAACCGCGGACGCGGAAGCATGCCGAGACGCACGAGAAACGGCACCTGGAACGCGAGCTGCAACACTCCTCCGACGAACACGGCCCACGCGAGCACCATCGCAGGCGGATCGAAATAGGGCGCGGCCACCAGCGCGGCGAAGATGAACGAGACGTTGAGCAGGGTCGGCGTGAAGGCCGGCACCGCGAACCGGCTCCAGGTGTTGAGAATTCCGCCTGCCAGGGAAACCAGGGAGATGAACAGGATGTAGGGGAACGTGACACGCAGCATCGCGACGGTCAGCGCGAACTTCTCCGGGCGCGCCGAGAATCCGGGCGCACTCACGTAGATGATGTAGGGGGCGAGCAGCACGCCGAGCACCGTGACCACGGCGACCACCAGAAAAAGCAGCGTGGCGACCCGGTCGACCAGCAACCGCGTCGCGGCATCGCCCTGCCGTGACCGGTGATCGGCGAGCACCGGAACGAATGCCTGGGAGAACGCGCCCTCGGCGAACATGCGCCGCAGCAGGTTCGGGATGCGAAAAGCGACGAAAAACGCGTCGGTGGCGAGCCCCGCCCCGAAAATGCGGGCAATCAGCGCGTCCCGGACGAAGCCGAGTATGCGCGACAGCAGCGTCATGCTGCTGACGGTGGCCATCGCCTTGAGCAGGTTCATGCCGGTCGGATTATACGGGGCCGGCCCCGCTGCCCGTCTTGGCCCGCCTTGCCCGGATCGGGCGGTCGGACTATAATACCCGACTCTGTGCAATCGAACGGCAAGAACCGTCCCAACTCATGGCCAATACCGCCCAAGCCCGCAAGCGCGCACGTCAGTCCGAGAAACGGCGCCAGCTCAACGCCTCGCTCCGCTCGATGGTGCGCTCCGCGATGAAGAAGGTCACGAAGGCGGTGGCCGCGGGCGACCAGGCGGCGGCCCAGGCGGCGTATCGCGAGTCGACCAGCGTCGTCGACCGAATTGCCGACAAGAAGCGGATCATTCACAAGAACAAGGCGGCGCGCTTCAAGAGTCGCCTTGCTGCTCACATCAAGGCGATGGCGTAGGCCAGCCGCCGGACGCGTCCCGCCGTTCTCACAGCGCGTTCGTTCGCCTGCTTATGAGGCGACCCTCGGGTCGCCTTTTCTATGTCCGATCGAGCGGCGGCCCCACGCTGTCCACTGCGGACGCGTCGGTCGGACGGGGCGCGAGGCGCCCCGGGCGAACCTGCAACTCGTTGTCCGCCGCGAAACTGACCAGAAAATTGTAGGCGAGCGGCTCGAGATTCCGGATACGCGCGTCGACCACGACGCATTTCACACCCTCGGACACGACCGGATAGCAATAGGGCGAATAACGGACCGGAGGCACGCCGCCGAACTGCGCCATGACCCCGGCCAGGCGCTCGGCCCAGTCGCTCGGCCGGAAGGGCTGCCCCGTCCGGGTCAGGCCGATGATCACGAACTCGACGGTGTCGGTGGCAGGCATTTACGGGGGATCATGTGTTGGCCTGCCCCGACGTCGCGTGACGATGCGCAGGCGCGCCGGGCACGGATCGGGTGGCTGGCGCGAACTATAGCGTTGAATGCTGACAGGTCCCTTGCACTGTTCCACCCTTTGGGGATTAAATCGCCGGGCCCAATCCGCCGTCCCCTGTCCCCGCCTCCCCGCGCGCCTAAGGAGCCGAAAAGCCCGATGCGTAAACCGGTCAGCCGTGTCCTCGTCATCAACGACGAGAGCCTGATCCTGCGCGAGTTCGTCAAGGGCCTCAACGCCGCGGCCCGATCGCTCGACAACCCGCTCGGGATCACTTTCTCCGGTGTGACCACCGCCCGGGAGGCGCTTGCGGCGATCGAGTCGGACGGCGAAGTGCAGGCCGTGATCGTCGACGACAAGCTCTACCACCTGAATGGCAGCAAGTCGAAGCGGCTGCAGATGACCGCGCTCGAGCTCGTGCGGCGGATCACGCGGCTGCGCCCCGAGCTCGAGGTCTACGTTCTCGTCGCGCAGGAGCAGGAGGACGAGGTGGTCGATACGCTGTTCGCCGAGGCGGTGGACGGCTATTTCTACCGCGAGGAGCGCGACTACCGGGGGATCTACCGCATCCTGAACGCCGAAATCCAGGAACGCGCGCGCACGCCCTTCTACGATCAGCTCAAGAACTACGTCTGGCTCGCCAAGGACTCCTGGCACACGCCGGGACATTCCTCGGGCGAATCGCTGCGCGGCAGCCCCTGGATCAACGACTTCTACGAGTTCATGGGCGAGCACATCTTCGACGTGGACCTGTCGGTGTCGGTGCCGATGCTCGATTCGCTCATGGAGCCCCGGGGCGTCATCGCCGAGGCGCAGGGCATGGCGGCGAACGCCTTCGGTGCGCGGCGCACGTTCTTCGCCACCAACGGCACGTCCACCGCGAACAAGGTCATCTTCCAGACGCTGCTCGCACCGGGCGAGAAGCTGCTCCTCGACCGGAACTGTCACAAGTCGGTCCACCACGGAGTGGTGCTTTCGGGCGCACATCCGGTGTACCTGAATTCCTCGATCAACCGGAAATACGGGATCTACGGGCCCGTTTCCAAGAAGACGCTGCTCGATGCGATCGAGGCGCATCCGGACGCCGAAGCGCTGATTCTCACGTCGTGCACCTACGACGGGCTGCGCTACGACCTGCCGCCGATCATCGAGGCGGCACATGCCCGCGAGATCAAGGTCATCATCGACGAGGCGTGGTACGGCTTCGCACGGTTTCATCCGGCGTTCCGTCCGACCGCGTTGCAGGCCGGCGCGGACTATGCAACGCAGAGCACCCACAAGGTCATGAGCGCATTCTCGCAGGCGAGCATGATCCACGTGAACGACCCGACGTTCAACGAGCACATCTTCCGCGAGAATTTCAACATGCACACGTCGACGAGCCCGCAGTACGCGATGATCGCGAGCCTTGACGTGGCGCGCAAGCAGATGATGATGGAGGGCTACAAGCTGCTCTCGCGCACGCTCTCGCTCGCCACCGAGCTTCGGGCGCAGATCAACTCCACCGACGTGTTCCGCGTGCTCGAGCTGGACGAGCTGCTGCCCGAGGAAGTGAAGGACGACGGCATCCGGCTCGATCCGACCAAGGCGACCGTCGACATCTCGCGCTGCGGCTACACCGTCGAGGACTTGCAGCGCGAGCTCTTCACGCGCTTCAACATCCAGGTGGAGAAGTCCACGTTCAACACGGTGACGCTCCTGCTCACCGTGGGCACCACGCGCAGCAAGGTGTCGCGCCTCTACGACGCGCTGATGCGCATCGCCCGCGAGGGCCGGTCGGCGCGCCGGCTGTATCAGTTTCCGGAAGTGCCGGAGTTCACCAAGCTGCGCTACCTGCCGCGCGACGCCTACTACTGCGGCGGCGAGTCGGTGCCGCTGATGAACGAGAAGGAGAATCTCAACCGCGCGCTCGTCGATCGCGTCTGCGCGGACCAGATCGTTCCCTATCCGCCGGGCATTCCGGTGCTCGTTCCCGGGCAGGCCATCACCCGGCCGATCCTCGAGTATCTGATCGGGCTGCTGCGATCGCAGAAGCAGCTCGAGCTGCACGGCGTCGTCTACGACGGCTATGTCCCGTGCCTGCGCGTCCTGAAGTCCGCAGAGGAACGCGCCCTGAAGCGCTTGAGCTAGCGGCTCCGGCAGCCGATAGAGAGGGCTGCGAGCGAATTTTATGACCCCCTCGCGGGACGGACCGGCCCGGCCGCCAAGCCTCTGCCAGAAAGCAACAAGCTGCATGCCGTTGTCCTGAGGGCGACGCGTAAAAGTCCCTTTCGCGCGAGCCAGTTGCGTTGCGCACGTGATAACCCTGTGTTATACGTTTCGTAAGTGCCTGATTCGAGAGGGGGAGTCATGGTTCCACACCCTATGTCCACGACGAAATACGCCTTCCGCATCCGGACCCGGCAGGGTCTGGTGGTGGAAAACCTGATGATCCACGGCCGCGACGAGGCCGACGCGCAGCGCAAGCTCACCCAGATGTACCGCCACTGCGAGGTGCTCGAGAGCCGGGTGCAGAGCGCGGCCGGCGCCCCGGCAGGCCCGCGCGCCACGTTCGAGGAAGTGATCGAGCTGGTCAGCAAGTAATCGCCCCGCGCGGATCCGCGCGGGCGTCTCAGACTTCCAGGATACCCGACGCGAGCAGCTCGTCGAGCAGACGCTCGTAGTCCTGCGCGCCGCGGCTGCCCGGCGCGTGCGCATAGATGTCGCGCTTGTGAAACGGGCTCTCGGCGATGCTCACATTCTCCGCGATGCGCGTCTCGCACAGCTCTGCGCCGAACCGCTCGCGCAGTTTCTTCTCGATATCGTGCGACATCCGGCGCCGCGAGTCGAAGCGCGTGAGCACGTACCGCCGCTCGATCCGCTCCTTCAGGACGTGCTCCAGCGCCTTCAGCGTGCCCTCCAGTGCGACCGCGCCCTTCACCGCGAGGTAGTCCGTGGAGATCGGCACGAGGATGCTGTTCGCCGCGAACACTCCCGAGAGCGACAGCACGCCGAGCATCGGGCAGCAGTCGATGAATACGGTCCGCGCGGGCGTGGACGCGAGGTATTCCTGCAGCCCTTCCCGCAGCCGGTACAGGATGCGCGGCCCCTTGCCGAAGAGCGTGTCCACCTTCATGAGCTCGGCATGCGCGGGGATGAGTTCCCCGCCGAAGCTGACCGGGCGCACCACGCTCGCGAGCGACCGCGACTCGTTGAAGAAGGCGAACACGGATTCGTCGGCCGTCTGGGCGGCGCCGAGAATCCCCGAGAGATGGGCCTGGGCGTCGAGATCGACGAGCAGCGGCGACACCTGGCGCCTGGCGAGGCCTGCTGCGAGATTGAGAGCGGTCGTGGTCTTCCCCACGCCCCCCTTCTGGTTGAACACGGCCAGCCGTGTCATCCGGTCCCCGGATTTTCGCCCGGCCCGAACCTCCCGCCAGGACAATGTGTTAACATTTTTCCCGAGCATTCTATACGGCGGCGGGAGCCGCCGTTTGCATTTTCCTGGGGTTTCATTGCCCGAG
>JBAVOG010000369.1:0-7374 GCA_049691875.1 Burkholderiales bacterium
GCGAGGGCTCGGGGCAGTTCATCCCGTTCCCCGCGACCGAGGCAGAACGTGCGGCCTCGGGCGATCCTCGACCGTCCGTGGAGAAGCGTTACCCGACCTTCAAGCTCTACCACGCAAAGGTGCGCAAAGCGCTCGCGGACATGGTCAAGGATCGGCTGCTGCTATGCGAGGACACCGCCACTGAAGAGGCACGGCTGATGCAGGCCGGGCTGGACCGCGGCGTGCCCCCGCCCGAGGGGGGCGCGCTGCCGGAAGCGGCGGAACTCTCGGCGTGCCGCTCGCACGGCCATGACCACGACCATGGCCATGACCATGACCATGACCATGACCATGACCATGACCACGACCAAGACCACGGAAATACGTCGCACCACAAGGCCCATTGAGCGCAATGACGAGGGAGCGAAAAATGACAAGTCATCCGAACCTGTTCCGGGGTGCCGCGGTCGTCGTTCTGGGGACTACGCTCGGCTGGTCGGCTGCCGTCGAGGGGCGCGTGACGCGGATCGTCGTTGACAGCACGACGATCATCTCCGGACAGCCCTACGAGGAGATCACCGGACGCGCCTTCGGCGAGCTCAGCCCGCACGACCCGCAGAATGCGCTGATCACCGACATCGAGCGCGCGCCGCGCAACAAGCACGGCAAGGTGGAGTACATCGCCAGCTTTCGGCTGCGCAAGCCGCTCGACATGGCCACGGCGAGCGGCCTGATGTGGCACGACGTCCCCAACCGCGGTGGCAATGTTGCCTTCACCAACGACCTGTTCGCCGCCGGCGACGTGCAGCTATTGAGCGGCTGGCAGGGTGACAACGCCGGGGGCACGAGCATTCCGGAGAATGCCGGCTGCAGGCCGCCCTACGTGGCGCCGTGCGCCGCGCCGGTCTTCAGCCACCATTATGTCGTGACGCCCGTCTTGAAGGGCGTTACCGGACGGATCGTCGGACGCATCGTCAACCGCAGCGGTCTGGATGCGCAGCCGCTCAACGTGATGGGCAATCCGATCCCTTACTTTCCGGTCGATTGGACGAAGAACAAGGGGGATACGCTCAAGACGCACCTCGAAGAGACGATCCCCGGGAAGGTGACCGAAGGGCCCACGGTTCCGAACGGCGACTGGAAGTACTGTGGCGGCGGGACCTTCGCCAATCCGTTGCCCGTCACCGAACTGCCCGTGCGGCTTTGCCTCAAGGACGGTTTCGACCCTGCCAAGCTCTACCAGCTGGTCTACAAGGTCAAGGATCCGTACGTTCTGGGCGCCGGCACAGCCGCCTTCCGCGATGTGCAGTCTTTCTTCCGCTACCGGTCGAAGGACGATTTCAGTACGCCCAATCCGGTCTACGGCTACATCCACTGGGCCATCATCCGGGGAGTCTCGCAGTCGGGCAACTTCACGCGCCACTTCATCCACCTCGGCATGAACGAGGACGAGGCGGGGCGCATCGTGCATGACGGCGCCTGGCCGCTCATCGCCGGTCGGCGTGTCGCCAACAATTCGCGCTGGGGGCAGCCCGATGGCGTGCTCGAACTGTATCAGATGGGCAGCGAGGGCCCGCAGTGGTGGAGCAAATACCCCGACAAGGTGCGCGACCTGCCCACGGCCGGAATTCTCGACCGCTGCAAGAACACCCACACCTGCCCGAAGATCGTCGAGACTTTCGGCGGCGCGGAAGTCTTCGCCCTGAAGATGACGACTTCGTGGGTCGGGACCTCGGCCAAGGAAGACATCCCGTTGCCGTCCAATGTGCGCCGGTACTACCTGCCCAGCTCGACGCACGGGGGCGGAAACGGTCAGACGACGGAGAACCCGGCGCCGGCCGGATCGGTCAACTGCCCTGGGAACAACTGGGGCCGGGGTACGCTGCGTGCGAACCCGGTGCCTTCCACGGCGCTGGTCAACCGTATGCGCAGTGCGTTGCGTGACTGGGTGATGCAGGGAACGCTGCCGCCGCCGAGTCAGTGGCCGACGCTCGCGCCCCTGGATGACGACAAGGGCGATGGCTTCCACGGCAAGGACGATGATGACTATCGCCGCCACGGAAACGGCTACTTCGCGGACTACCGCCATCGCAAGGACAAGGGCCACGAGAAGCACTGGACTCCGCTCCTGGTCGAGCCGAACATGACCTCCATGGGTTTCCCGAGAAGGGTCCCGGGCATTCCGGATTCCATCTTCCACCGCGACAATTTCATATTTCCGGTGCTCGACTACGACTGGGGTCCCCACTATGACCACAGCGAAGCGTCGGGCGTGCCGACCAATGCGCCGCCACCGATCCGGCATGTCATCAAGATGCTGGTGCCGCGCGTCGACTCTGACGGCAACGAGATGGGCGGCGTCCCGACGGTTCAGAACGATGCGCCGCTCGGCACCTACCTGGGCTGGAACATCACCGCGGGACCCGGCGATGCAGCCTACGAGGGCCGGCCATTCCATGCCGGCCAGGTGTGCAATTACGTGGGTGGAATGGTTCCATTTGCCAAGACCAAGGCGGAACGGCTTGCAGCCGGCGATCCGCGACTTTCGCTCGAGGAGCGCTACGTCACACACGACGGCTATGTCGCCGCGGTGAGAGAGGCCGCGGACAATGCGGCCTGCAAGGGTTACCTGTTTGCCGGACCGGAAGCAGCGGCGATGGGGGCGAAATGCGCAACGGCGCTCCCGGCCGGCGTTGCCGACGATTGGGCGGTGCTCGTGAATCAGGCGATCAACAGCGACGTATGCAACCAGCCGGGCGACGGCGGCAAGTGCAATCCGTGACCCGGATTGCGACACGGGAATTCGACCGCAACACCACGATAGCAACGTCATGCGGAGGTGCCATGAAATTCGCAAACCAAATCGTCACTGCCCTGTTCCTCGGATTGTCCACGCTTGCGCCACCCGCTTATGCGCACTTCGCGCACGACGAGGTCGGGCGCTACGACGATTTCGGCCGGCACCACGCCTACGGCCGGCATCACGGCGGAGACGATTATTCGATTGAAGTGCTCTCCGGGCGCGCGGACGCGATCACGGGTGGCGATGCTTTGGTGCGCGTCAAAGAAATCAAGAAGAAAGCCGCTCAGGGTCATTTGCGCATCAAGCTGAACGGTGCGGACGTGACCAACGCGTTCGTGTTCAACGGCGCGTCGGGCGATCTGACGGGCCTCGTGTCCGGCATGCGCGTGGGCGAGAACCTGCTGGAAGTGTTCGATCGCCAGGGCAATCACTGGGGCAAAGGCCGTGCCGACGCGGATATCGTGCTGACCAATTACCCGATCGAGGGCCCGGTATTTTCCGGTCCGCACGAGCAGCCGTACGCCTGTGCCACGCAGCAGTTCAACCTGCCCGGGGGGCTGGGCAACCTGGGCGCACCGCTCGATGCCGACTGCTCCATCACCCGCCGCGTCGATTATCTCTACAAGTCGACCGGCAATTCCGGAAACAACCTGACGCCCTGGCCGGCGGGCGCGACCTCGTATCCCGGCGACATCGTGATGACGGCGACCGGCAAGCCCTACATCGTCCGCCTGGAAACCGGTACGGTGAACCGCGCCATCTACCAGATTGCCATGTTGCACGATCCGATCGCCCAGCCCGCGGCCCCGAGCTGGAGCGATCAGTCGGCCACCTGGAACAAGCGGCTGATCTACACCTTCGGCGGGGGCTGCATCGGCGGCTGGTATCGCCAGGGCTCGAGTACCGGCGGCGTCACCGACGACTTCATGCTCAGCAACGGTTACGCGCTCGCCTCGTCGTCGCTCAACGTCTTCGGCAACAACTGTAACGATCTCACGGCGGCCGAGTCGATGATGATGGTGAAAGAGCGATTCATCGAGGCCTTCGGGCCGCCGGCGCACACCCAGGGTTGGGGCTGCTCCGGCGGCTCGTACGCACAGCACCAGATCTCCGACAACTATCCGGGACTTCTCGACGGGATAATTCCTGGCTGCTCTTTTCCCGAGGTCGGATTTGCGACCATCCATATGATCACCGACGGCTGGCTGCTCGACACCTACTTCAACGCCAACCAGGCGGCGATGGGCTGGACCGACGAGCAGAAACGGCTCGTCACCGGTTTCGGGGTTTACAACACGGCGCCCAACATCGCGATCGGCGCGCGCCGCATCGACCCGAAGCCAGGCTCGACGAGCTGCGCCGCAGTACCGGTGGCCGAGCGTTACGATCCGGCCACGAATCCGCTCGGCGTTCGCTGCACCGTGTACGACCACACGGTCAACGTCTACGGGGTCGATCCGGCAACAGGCTTTGCGCGCCGGCCGCTCGACAACGTCGGTATCCAGTATGGGCTTCGGCTGCTGAACGACGGCACCATATCGGTCGAGCAGTTTCTGGATCTCAACGAGAAGATTGGCGGATTCGACAAGGACGCCACCATCGTGCCGCAGCGCAGCGTCGCCGATCTGACTGCGGCGCGCGCTGCCTACCGTACCGGACGCCTGACAAATGGCGGCGGCGGCCTATCGCAAATTCCCATCATCGACTATCGCGGCTACAACGACGAGGTCCCGAACGGCGACATCCACGTGCGCTACCACTCGTTCTCCATGCGGGAGCGCCTCGACAAGGCGAACGGACGCCACGACAACCAGATCATGCTGCACGAGGACAATCGCTACGGCCTCTACAGCAACGCTAGCCCGCTACTGCAGCGTGCGATTCTCACCATGGACCGCTGGATTACGGCGATAAAGGCCGACAAGCGCCACATCCCGCAAATCGAGAAGGTGGTGCAGAACAAACCATCCGATCTCAAGGAAGGCTGCAATACGCGGGACGCAGTGCCGACCTTCATCGCCGAGGGGCAAAAGCGTGAGCAAGTGGCGACAACCGCCTGCGGCACGCTCTATCCGACCAACTCTTTCCCGCGCGAAGTGGCAGGCGCGAACGTCGCCGCCGACATCATCAAGTGCCAGACGAGGAAGCTGAAGAAATCGAGCTACGCCGTGTCATTCACTCCAACCCAATGGGCTCGCATGGAGGCGATATTCCCGGAAGGCGTGTGCGACTGGTCCAAGCGCGGCCTCGAGCAGCAGGACTTGCAGGGGACTTGGGTGTTCTTCGACTAGCAGCGCGGCCCGCGAGCGACGCTGTAACGACACCGTTCGCCCCTCCAGCGCGGCCCTGGGCTCGTTGGAGGGCGGTGCCGGAGGGCGAAGAATCGGAGTCCAGTCTCTGAGTGGCTTTCTGCGGGCAGCTCGTGCATTCCCGGTGCCTGGCATGTCAGCTCCGCAGTGATGGGTCCGCCAAGTTCGAACGGTCGAGCAGGAACACCTGCTCGTCGCCAGCGTGCGTGGCAAGCCAAGTGAACGGCAACTGCGGATAGGCGGCCTCGAGAGCGGCCTGATTTCCGCCGATTTCCACGACGAGGATGCCGCGCTCGGTCAAATGCTCCGGCGCTTCGCGCAGGATGCGGCGCACGATGTCCAATCCGTCTGATCCGCCGGCAAGGGCCAGGGCCGGTTCGTGGCGGTACTCGGCGGGCAACTCGCGCATCGACCGTGCATCCACATAAGGTGGATTCGCCAGGATCAGGTCGTAGCGTTCGCCGTGCAGTGCGGTAAACACGTCGGACTGGATGAGGCGCAGCCGGTCGCCAAGGTCATAGGCGTCTCGGTTGATGCGCGCGACGGCGAGCGCATCCTCGGAGACGTCGGTCGCATCGATGCGTGCCTCGGGAATTGCCCGCGCGGCGAGGACCGCAAGACATCCCGATCCGGTGCACATGTCCAGGACGCGCCCGATCGATTCACGTGAGGAAATCCACGGCGCGAGCCCGTCGCCCAGCAACTCTGCGATATGCGACCGTGGAACGATAACCCGCTCGTCGACATAAAACCGGTAGCCGTCCAGCCACGCTTCCTTCAGCAGGTAGGCGAGCGGAGCACGGGAATCGATTCGCCGGCCTGCCAGTTCTTCGAGACGTTGCGCGCGGGCTTTTTTCACCGGCCGATCGAGGGTGGCATTCAGATCGTCGAACGGGATGTCGAGCACGCTGCACACCAGCCACGCCGCTTCGTCACGCGCCGAACCGGTTCCATGGCCGAAAGCGAGGCGGGCCGCGGCGAAGCGGCGCGTGATCCTGCGCCAGTGGTCCCGAACGGTGGAGGGTGCCCTTGGCAGGTGGCGCTTGCGGCCGGTCAAGCGAGCAGGCGTTCGAGAACGCCGAGGTAGATGGCGTGGAGCGGCTCGATCTCCGCGACCGCGACGTGTTCGTTTATCTTGTGGATGGATTCGTTCAGGACGCCGAACTCCACGACCTGCGGACAGATCTGCGCGATGAAACGCCCATCCGACGTGCCGCCGGTCGTGGAGACCTCCGCCTCGATGCCGGTTACCGCACGAATGGAGTCGCGCATGGCGTCGACGAGCGCGCCACGCTCGGTGAGAAACGGATCGGCAGAGAGCGACCATGCGAGCGCGTAGTCCAGACCATGCCGATCGAGGATCGCATGCACCCTTTGCTTGAGCCCCTCGGGCGTGCTCGACGTGGCATAGCGAAAGTTGAAGAGCACCTCCACGTCGCCGGGGATCACGTTGGTGGCGCCCGTGCCGCCGCGAATATTCGATACCTGCCAGGTGGTCGGCGGGAAATGCTCATTGCCACGATCCCACTCCGTGGCGGCCAATTGAGCGAGCGCCGGGGCGAGGGCGTGGACGGGATTGCGGGCAAGATGCGGGTACGCCACGTGGCCTTGCACGCCCCGCACCAGCAATCGTCCGGACAGCGAGCCGCGGCGGCCATTCTTGATCGTGTCGCCGAGGCGTTTGACCGAAGTGGGCTCTCCGACGACGCAGTAGTCGATCCGTTCACCACGCTGGGCGAGTCGCTCGACCACCTTCACCGTGCCATCCGTCGCGATGCCTTCCTCGTCGGACGTGATGAGGAGGGCAATGGAACCCCGATGGGCCGGACGCCCGCGAAGAAATGCCTCGCTCGCTGTGACGAACGCCGCCACCGCGGTCTTCATGTCGGCAGCGCCCCGCCCGTAGAGCTGGCCTGCGCGCTCCACAGGCTCGAACGGCGGTGAATGCCAGTCCTCGAGCGGTCCCGTCGGGACGACATCCGTATGGCCTGCGAAGCAGAGCAAGGGACCGCCGGAGCCGTGCCTGGCCCAGAGATTGGCGACCGGCCCGCTCGGCATGCTCTCGATCGTGAACCCGATCGTCCGCAAGCGCTCCGCGATGATCCCCTGACACCCGGCGTCGTCGGGCGTCACGGAGGGGCGCGCGATCAGTGCGCGGGCGAGGGCAAGGGTGTCGCTCATCGGCGGAAGTCTACCAGCGGGGTGACTTGGTGCGACGTGAGCGGGAAGAGCAATCCCCTCCTTTTCAGGTCCTTCAGACTTTTCTGGGGGTAAGTCCTGTGA
>JBAVOG010000370.1:0-3199 GCA_049691875.1 Burkholderiales bacterium
CTGCCGGATGGTGCGCCTCCGGCAGCGCGCGCAAACAGCTCGGCATTGGTCGAATCGCACTCGTCGACGAGGGCAAAGCTGATTGCGCCGCCACGCTCCTCGAGATGCGCCGCGACCGAATTCTCGCCGATCAGATCCGCACCGCCCTCCAGGCGGTATCCCCGACCGCGCACGGCGCGCACGGGCATCCCGTGACTCCGAAGCTCGACGAGCGCGTCGCGCAATTCCGATCGCGAAACGCCGAGCATCGCCGCGGAGTGGTGCGATCCGTCGGCGAGCGCGCGAAGCACATTGAAGCTGGCGGGACGCATGAGCGGAATGAGTGCAGGCCGCGCGGATACTAACACGCGTGTGACGCATGCCCGCGCCGGCGCACAAATAGAACACTCACGCGGTGGAGTTCGCTACCATAGCGGCTGAGTCGGCCGCATGGGCGTGCCGTCGAGCCACGTCGAACGAGGTGAATCGATTGATTCAGGCACTGAAATTCCCGACGCAGCTGCTGTGCGGCGCTGCGATTGCCGCGCTCGCGGCGTTCAGTACATTTGCGGCAGCGGCGCCGGCGCCCGCCGTCACCGACATCCAGTTCTGGCACGCGATGGACGGGGCGCTCGGCAAGAAACTCGAGCAGCTCGTCGAAAAGTTCAATGCGTCGCAGGCGCAGTACCGGGTCGTGCCCACCTACAAGGGCAGCTACGACGAGACCCTCGCGCTCGGCATCGCAGCAAGCCTGCAGGGGAAGGCGCCGAATATCCTGCAGGTGTACGAGGTCGGCACTGCGTCGATGACCACCGCGCGTAGCCTCTACAAACCCGCCTATCAGATACTCGCTGGGGCGGGTGAGAATCTCAACGGAAAGGCGTTCGTGGCGCCGGTGGCGAGCTATTTCTCCGACTCGAAGGGCAAGCTCCTCGCGCTCCCGTTCAACATCTCGACACCGGTCCTGTACTACAACCGGGACGCTTTCGCGAAAGCGGGGATCGCCCCGGAGGCCCCCATGCGGACCTGGTACGACCTGCAGGCGGCCGCGCTCAAGATCTACGCCGCGCAGGCGACGCCCTGCGGAATCACCACGACGTGGCCCGGATGGATCATGATGGAAAACGTCCTGGCGCGGCACAACGAGGAATTCGCCACACGCAACAATGGCTTCGACGGGCCCGACGCGAAGCTCAGCTTCAACACGTTGCTCGCCATGCGGCACGTCGCGTTGATAAGCTCGTGGGTCAAGGCCAAACTGTTCGCGTACTCGGGGCGGCGCGACGAGGGGGAGAAGCGCTTCATATCCGGCGACTGCGCGATCCTGACGAGCTCCTCCGCTTCCTACTCCAAGATCCAGCGCGGCGCCGCATTCCGCTTTGGCGTCGCGCCGCTGCCTTACTACGACGACTTCAAGGGGGCCCCGTACCACACGTTGATGGGCGGAGCGGGTCTGTGGGCGATGGCTGGCAAGAAGCCCACCGAAGATCGCGCTGTGGCGAAATTCTTTGCCTATCTCGCGAAGCCAGACGTCCAGGCGGAGTGGTCCCAGGACACTGGCTACCTGCCGGCTTCGCTGGCGGCATACGAGCTCACCCGCAAAGAGGGTTTCTATGACCGGAACCCCGGCACAGACGTGGGGGTAAAGGAGCTCCTCTACGGCGGCGACCCGACCATACTGTGGCGCGGAATCCGTCTCGGCAATCACGCATACATCCGCGGAATCCTCGACGAGGAGCTGGAGTCGGTCTGGCTCGGAACAAAACTTCCGAAGCCCGCGCTCGACGAAGCGGTAGCGCGCGGCAACGAAGTTCTGGACAGGTTCGCAGCTTCGTTAAAGGCACCCAAGTCGGGTGCGCCGCGCAAGTAATCAGGTAAGAGCAGCAGGTCACGAACAGGAGGGAACCGGCTGGTTCCCTCCCGTTACCCTCCTTCCCGTTAAGAGCAAACTCTCGCGATGAAAGGGCCGCCCCTAGAACGGGAGTCTTGCGTCGGGCTTTACTGCGAGCAGCGCTTGGCGAAATACGTCCTGTATGCGGAGGAGCCCTGCGCCATCCTCGGCCTCGAATCGCAGCACGACGACCGGTGTGGTGTTGGACGCCCGCGCGAGACCAAAGCCGTCGGGGTACTCGACCCGCAATCCGTCGAGCGTGATGATCTCCGTTGCGCCGGGAAACTGCGCTTCCCGCTGCAGCTGCGCGATCATCCGGTGCGGCTCGCCCTCGGTCAGCGGCAGGTGGAGCTCGGGTGTCGTGACGGAGTCGGGCAAGGCCTCCAGCGTCGCGCCGGGGTCGGCACTGCGCGACAAGACCTCGAGCAACCGCGCGCCGGCATAGAGGCCGTCGTCGAAGCCGTACCAACGCTCAGCGAAGAAGATGTGGCCACTCATCTCTCCCGCGAGCGGCGCACCCGTCTCCTGCAGTCTTGCCTTGATCAGCGAGTGACCGGTCTTCCACATGGCGGGCCGGCCGCCGTGAGCCCGGATCCACTCGGGCAGCTTACGCGTGCACTTCACGTCGAAGACGATTTCAGCGCCGGGCCGGCGCTGGAGCACGTCCGCAGCGAGCAGCATCAGCAGCCGGTCGGCATAGATGATCGCACCGCTGCGGGTCACGACTCCGAGTCGGTCGCCGTCACCGTCGAATGCCAGGCCGAGCTCGCTCGCACCGGTCGCGATCTGCGCGATGAGATCCGCGAGATTCTCGGGCTGCGTCGGATCGGGATGATGATTGGGGAACGTCCCGTCCACTTCACAGTAGAGCTCCGTCACCTCGCATCCCAGGCGGCGATAGAGGTCGGGCGCAACGCTACCTGCAATGCCATTGCCACAGTCCACCGCGACACGCATCGGCCGCGCGAGCTTCACGTCACCCGCGATTCTCGCCAGGTAGGCCTCGCGCACATCTGCGTGGCGGTATCCGCCCTTGCCACTTTCGGCGTCGGCGATATCGCCCGACTCGATGCGCCGCCGCAGCTGCTGGATGGCCTCCCCCGCGAGAGTGACGCCGTTCAGCACCATCTTCAGGCCGTTGTACTCGGGCGGATTGTGACTGCCGGTCACCAGCACCGCCGACCCGGTGCCCAGCTCGTGCGCGGCGAAGTACCCCATCGGCGTGGTGACCGCGCCCACGTCCACGACGTCGACGCCGCTTGCCCGGATACCGCGTGCGATAGCCCGAGCGAGCTCCGGACCCGAAAGCCTGCCGTCGCGGCCCAGCGC
>JBAVOG010000371.1:0-7694 GCA_049691875.1 Burkholderiales bacterium
CCGCCACCGCGGCGGGCCGGTTGCTCCCGATGCTCCCGTTGCTGCGTGGGCGCGTTGCTCCAGTTTCCGGAGCGCATCGGACCAGGGCCACTCTCGCCTTGGCCTCGCCCGCTGCCGCGGCCCGAACGCATCGGACCCTGTCCGGTTGCACCGCGTCCGCCACCGCCGTCCCCGCTGCGTCCGCCACGCAACGCCGCGTGGAACTGCTCGACGAGGGGCATCACTTCGCGGCGCGAGATCTCCAGTCCGCCATGGTCCCCCTCGGGGCCGTCATGAATCGCCTTGTAGATCATCGTCTCGGCCTCGCGTCCGCCCGCACCGCGCCGCTGGGAGAGCTTTTTCGCCTCGTTGAAGGCGCGCACCAGTGCCTCGGCGTTGGCTTCCAGATCGAAACGTACCTCGCCGGTCAGGCCGAGCCGCTCCGCGGTGGCGTCGTCGAACTGCGCGAGGCCGGCGCGGGAGTTGTCGGGATCCGCGGCGTCGGGATTCAGGCCGCTCGCTACTCGAGCGATCGCGAGCACGTGCGCCGTCTCACGCTGCGGCAGGCCAAAGAGCGCCGAGGCGGCCACGACAGCCTCGATGGCGTGCTCCTGCACGTCTTCCGACGCGTCGCCCCATAGCCGGCTCTGGCCGGCGGCACGCCCGTCGTAGTGCTCGATCGGCTCGTTGAAATGGGACTCGGGCGCGACGTTCGCGGGCGGATTGCCCTTGTGGGCATAGAAGCGGCTGAAATCGGGCATGAGGGTGAGATGCGTCAGCGGTTGGGTGAAATGCGTCAGCAGTTGGGTGAAGTGCGTCAGCAGTTGGGTGAAGTGCGTCAGCAGCTCGCCGCGCGGCACGGGACCAGGGCCTGGCGTCGCCGCATGCGCATAGCGCCCGGCTGCGCCCACCTGTCGGGGTTGGACGACGGTCCCATTCCTGCTTTGCCTTTCGATCGCGCGGCCTTCCGGCAGGGCGCGATCCATGTGCCGCTCTCGGGAGAAATCGGCCGCCCAACTACCACGTATTACCGCTTACGAACTACGGCAGTTACCCGGGCGGCTGCGGCTTGTGCCCGCTCAACCTGAAACATCGTGACCTCCAGCAGAAACGTCTACTGGGGCCAACTGGGAGCGGACGCCGCTTCGTTCTTGCCACGCCATTCTAGATGGGTTATCCCGCATATGCAAAGCGGATGTGCGGGTGCGTCAGGACGCCTTCCGGAAGACGGGTTGACGTGGATCAAGGCCGCCCGGCGGCGGCCCCTGAATATCGCAGGACAGGCCATCGGACGGGAGGTTTCGGGCATGCCACGCTTTTTCGCCGCTTTGCTGCTTGCCCTGCTCGGGCTGGCACAGCCAGTAGTCGCCGGGGACCCCGCGCGCGGTCGCGCGCTCTATGAGTCCCGCTGTGTCGAATGCCATACCAAGAGCGTCCATCAACCCGAGAGTCGTAGAGCGCCGAGCTTCGAAGGTGTGCTCGCGCAGGTGAGCCGCTGGAACGATACGCTAGGCGGCGACTGGACCGCCGAGGATATCGAGGATGTCGCGGTGTACCTCAATCAGCGCTATTACAAGCATCCCTGTCCAGCCTCCGCCTGCCCGCCGGGCCGCGCGTCGGCGACGCCGCCCGGGACAGTGGCTGCACATTGAGCAGCGCACGCGCGGCCGCGTGCGCCCTGTGAGCGTGGTCGTGTTCGCACGTTCGTGTGAGTGCGTAAATGGTCAATCCCCGATCTCCAGCTCCAGCAGCGCATAGGAAAGCGTCTTTCCGTGCGTATCGAGTGCGAGTGACGTGGTGACGCCTGTGTCGAGTGCCTGCTCGCAAACGAACTGCAAGGCGTGGATGAGCGGCAGCTCGAAGCGACGCACCTCACCTTTCACAATAGCGGCCAGATGCGCGCGCACGCGCTCGACCGTGACCTCCGCGACGAGCAGCGGATAGTCGTCCGGGCGAAGGGGAAAGAGCGAAAGGATGACGGTGTCGCCCTTGTCGCCCGCACGGCAATGCGCGAGCTCAGCGAGCTTTCGCGCCATAACGACTCTCTGAAAGGACGATCTCGGCGGACGCAAGGCGCCTCGGCAGCAGGGTCGAGACGATGCCGAGACGCTCGGTGACGGATTTGCGCAGCCCCCCGCCGCCCGCGGGCCCGTTCGTGAGCAGTGCCTCCACCTCCCACGCAATTCGCTCGGCAAGCGCGAGCTGGTCGGTCCGACCAGCGATCCGCAACCGCACTTCATAGGGGTCGTGCGGATGGCCGAAGCTCGACCGGTGCGACGAATCGATGCCGATCCGGTCGATACGTAAATCGGGCACTGCGTCCTGCAATCGCTCACGCAGGACCGCGGCCGCGAGATCAGCCCGAGCGCGCGCGTTCGCGCCCGCGTACGAGATTTCGCCCTCACCGATCCAACCCGCCAGGTAGCCGACGCTGACCTTCAGCGTGTCGGTCCGCGGCCTGCCCGTCGCGCCCCCGACTGCCACCCGGTCGGGTCCGACTTCCGCCAGCCGTACGCGGGTGAAATCCACGACGACGTCCGGCGTCACATAGCCGGTCGGGTCGGTGACCTCGTAGAGCAGTTGCTCCTTGACCGAGGCGAGCGTCACTGCGCCACCGGTACCGGCGACCTTGCTGATCGACGCGAAGCCGTCCGCATCCACGTCGGCAAACGGGAAGCCGAGGTGGGCGAGATCCGGCACGTCCTTGACGCCCGGATCCGCGAAGTACCCGCCGGTGACCTGTCCTGCGCACTCGAGCAGGTGGCCGACGATCGTTCCGCGCGCCAGCCTTTCCCAGTCATCGAGCGCCCAGCCGAACTCGTGCACGAGTGGGGCCAGGAACATCGAAGGATCGGCGACTCTTCCGGTGATGACGACGTTTGCGCCGCTCGCAAGGGCAGGCAGGATGGCGTCGACGCCGAGGTAAGCGTTCGCCGATACGATCTTGCCGTGCTCTCCCAGCGGCCGCCCGGTCTCGAGCGCGATCATTTTCGGCTTCACGCTCTTCACTACGTCGTCGCCCGTGACCGCCGCGACCTTCACTCGCAGTCCGAGCCGGCGCGCGATTGCGACCACGACCTTGCTTGCCCCGAGCGGATCCGCCGCTCCCATGTTGGTGACGACGCGCAGGCCGCTGCGCGCCACGAACGGGAGCAGCGCCTCCATGCGCGCTTCCAGCAACGGGTCGAATCCGGTCCCCGGCGCCTGGCGGCGGCGCAGGTGGGCGGCCGCGACCGTTCGCTCCGCGAGACATTCGAGCACGAGATAGTCGAGCCCGCCTTGCGAGGCAAGCACGACTGCGGGCTCGATGCGATCTCCCTGGAAACCGGCGCCGGCGCCGATCCGAAGCGTCTTTGCGTCTGGCATGGCGCGTCTGGTGGCTCGTTTATCGCGCGTCTTGCAGCGTGCGGGCAAGTATAGCCGCGCGCGGCCGGCAGGACGATCGTCCGCGGCGCAGGCGCTGGAATGCTAGAACATCTGCTCGCTGCGGGGTCCGAGACCGAGGCGCATCATGGTTTGTACCGAGCGCGCCCGTGCGCGCCGGGCTGCCGCGCGCGCTGTCTCGCGCGCGACCGCGATGCGTAGTCTGATGACCACCACTTCCACGAAGACGAGGTAGATGAGCGCCGCAACCACGCCACCCAGATACAGGATGGCGCTTTCCGATCCGGAAAGGCCGGCAGCGGAAACTCTGGCGACCGCGACTGCCACCACTGCCGCTCCGAGGCAGGCGACGCCCAAGCGACTGACGCCGAGAACCTGGCGATAGCGGGGACCGAGACGACAATGCCGTGCAACGTGATGGGGAACCGCTGTGCCGTGCCGATGCAGTATCCACACCAGCGCCGCGATGCAGCCGTAGAGCCCCGGATCCACGCGCGTGCCTGCCTCCTCGAATGTCTCGTCCGGCTCGGCCACCATATATTGTGGTCGAGTGCATGAATATCCCCGCATTCTGGGGCTAGAGGCCAGGCAAGTATCCCTGTGGCGGCGGGCGAGCGTGCGCTAAGTCACGCCGCAACGCACGGCAGAAGTGTCGGATGCGCGACGACATCGCGCGGCACGCGTCGCGGCCGTGATGTCACGCGAGCGCAGGTACTGATCCCCGGGCGTCGACCCGCGCTGTCGCGCGCTTGACAAGGTCCGCCCGTGCCGGCGAAAATAAGTAACCATCCGGTTACTTATTGGCTGCGTCAGCCGGCGGCACCGTACCGTTGAACCGTTGAACTGTTGTACCGTTGTTCACGTGCACGAGCGCGCAAGCCGGTCTCGCGGCCCCGATCCCGCAAACGCGAGGGGATCGACCGGATACCGGTTCGATACGACAATTCAACACGGAGGAGGACGAAACATGCGCAAGATACTCTTTGCTTTTGGCGCGGCGCTCTGTCTCGCGCTGGCCGGCCCTGCCGCAGCGGACTGGAAACCGACGAAGCCGATCCGCATCATCGTGCCATGGAGCGCCGGTGGGTCGACCGATCAGCTGATTCGTACGCTCGCGGCGGATCTCGAAGACGCGCTCGGCCAGAAAGTGGTCGTCGTGAACCAGACGGGCGGCGCCGGTGCCGTCGGCACAAAAGCGGCGCTCGAAGCGCCGAAGGACGGCTACACCTGGACCGCGGGCGCTGCAAAGGATCTCGGCACCTACATCATCACCGGGGCGATCGACACCCGGCTCAAGGACTGGAACCTCTATCTCGCAACGGTCAACTACACGGTGCTCTCGGTGAATCCGGACTCGAAGTTCAAGACCATGGAGGACATCATCAAGGCGATGAAGTCTGATCCGACTTCGGTGACCATCGCCACGGGCGGCATCAACTCTGCCGGCGGCGCTGCAGCCGAGGCACTCAAGGCGGCGGTGGGCGGTGAATACAAGATGGTGACGTACGACGGCGGCAATCCCGCGGTGCAGTCCACCGTTGCAAGAGAGACCGAGATCACGACCCAGCTCGTCTCCGAGCAGTACGACATGCTCAGGGCGAAGCGCCTGAAGCCGCTCGCAGCCTACACACAGAGTGCCGTGTCACTGCCAGGCGTCGGGACGATTCCGCCGATCACCCAATTCCTGCCGAAAGCGAAGGTCGGCCCGGTGCATTTCGGAATCTGGGCGCCGAAGGGGGTGCCGGAGGATGTCGTGGCGACGGTGGGCAAGATCTGGGATTCGAAAATCAAGAGCTCGGATCGACTCAAGAAGTACGCGGAGTCCAAGGGGCTCGGCGTAGACGTCGTCTGGGGCGATGCCGCCTACAAGCAGGCGTACGAGACCACGGCGATCAACGCGTGGCAGATCTTCGACGGCGGCAAGGGCAAGGTCAGCCCGGACAAGGTGGGCTTCCCGCGGCCGTAACGAGGTAGGCGCGCTGGCCGGAGGGTTTCCAGACTCGCCAGGCCAGCGGGAGTACCGGCGGGCGGGGTAAGCTCCCCGCCCGTATCCTTTCTGTGGGCCGTCCGCCGACCGTCAATTGGTCGTGTCTTGGCGGGCATCCGGGCGACCCATCCGATATCTGCGTGCATGGCATGGCACGGGCTGATTTTCTCTCCGCGTTGATCTTTCTGGTCCTCGGCGTCTATATGGCCGAGGAAGGGCTGCGCATGCCGGGCGCGGGCGGCTTCATCGTCAGAGGCGGCGAGCCGGGACGCGTACCGGTGATGCTCGGCGTGATCATCGCGCTGCTCGCGATCGTCCTGCTGGTTCGTGCAGTCCGGCAGGGTGGGCATCACCTCGCGGACATTCGAATCACCGATCCGGATTTGCGGTCGGGCACGATCCGATGCGCGCTTACGGCCACGGTATGCACACTCTATGCGGTCGGGATGCTCGGAGCCACTGTGGGCGGGCATGAGGTCCAGTACGCCGAGGCCACCTTCGTGTTTCTGGCGGTCATCATCATCGGTTCCGAGTGGGGATTCGCGAAGGAGCTCGCGACCCTGCGGCGCGAGCGCTGGACGCGCCGCGCGCCAAGGCTCACCCGCGCCGTGCAGAGTGCGCTGGGATTCGTGCCGGCAGCTTACGCGCCGTACGTCTGGCTCATCGCCCTGGCACTGCTCCAGGCGGCACTCGTCAGCTGGACGGTCGCGTACGTCTTCGAGTACGAGTTCTACGTGAAGCTTCCCTGACCGCGCGCGCAAAGGCATTCGATGGAATTTCTTGCGGGACTTGCCGCCTACCTGACGACCACGTTCGGCCAGATTGGCATTGCCCTGGGCAAGTTCAGCAGTCCGGCGATGGCGCTCTACATCGTGGCGGGCACATTGCTGGGCATCGTGATCGGCATGCTGCCAGGGCTCACCGCAACGATGGGCGTTGCGCTCCTGACGACGCTCACGTACCGGATGGAGTCGGACTCCGCGCTGATGATCCTCGTGTGTCTCTACGTGGGCGCGATCTACGGCGGGAGCCGCAGCGCGATTCTGCTCAATATTCCCGGAACGCCGGCCAATGCGGCGACAACGCTGGACGGGTATCCGCTTGCGAAGGCGGGACGTGCCGGTCCGGCGATGGGCACGGCTACGACCGGCTCTTTTCTCGGCACGGTCATCGGCATGTTCTTTCTCGCCACGGTCGCGCCGATCCTCGCCGAGTACGCTCTCTCGTTCCAGACGCACGAGTTCTTCTGGCTGGCGATCTTCGGCGTGCTCATCTCCGGGCAGCTCACCGCGGCGGACGATCCGCTCAAGGGGTGGATCGCGGGATTCCTCGGCCTGGCCGTCGCGATGATCGGGCAGGAAGGTCTCTACATGACCGATCGCTTTACTTTTGGCTATACCGAGATGGAAGGCGGGGTGAACCTGATCCCGGCGATGGTCGGGGCATTCGGCTTCTCGGAGGTGATCGCGGTCATGTACAACCGCCGCGCCGAAGTCGTGAAGGCGACCACCCGTCTCATCGACGTCATTCCGGATCCGCGCGAAGTGCTCAAGTACTGGCGCACGATTCTGCGCTCCGGGATGCTCGGCACGTTCATCGGCGTTATTCCGGGAGTCGGCGAGGATATCGGCGCGTGGGTGTCCTACGGCGCGGCGCGGCGCGCCTCCAAGGAGAAGGAGAAGTTCGGCAAGGGCTCGGTCGAAGGCCTGATGGCTGCGGAGACCGGCAACAGCGCGGCACCGCCCGGCGCGCTGATTCCCGTGCTGACCCTCGGCATCCCGGGCTCTGCGCCCGCCGCCGTCCTGCTCGCCGCGATGGTGCTCCACGGCGTGCGTCCGGGTCCGATGATCATGATCGAGTTCCCCACGTTCGTGTACGAGGTGGTGGTCATGATGATGTTCGCGGCGATCGCGATGCTGGTGCTCGGCATTCTGCTCACGCCGGTGCTGCTCAAGGTGCTCGCCGTGCGACGCGAGCGGCTCATGCCCGTCGTTTTCGTGCTCTGCGTGATCGGCAGCTACGCGATCCAGCAGCGGATGTTCGACGTGTGGGTCATGGTGATCTTCGGTCTGTTCGGGTTCGCGCTGCGGCAGATGAAGTACCCCATGGCGCCGCTCGTGCTCGGCATCGTGCTCGGCGAGATTCTCGACAAGAGCTTCCGCCGCTCGTGGGTCATCCACGACGGGGATTTCACGTTCTACTTCGGGCGACCGATCTGCGTGGCGCTGATGATCCTCTGTGTCTTCACCATTCTCACCAGTGCCGGACCGACCAAACACTACGTCGGCGGACGCGTGCGCGGCGTATCGGAAGGATTGTTCGGCGGACTCGCGCGCATCGCGGG
>JBAVOG010000372.1:0-5182 GCA_049691875.1 Burkholderiales bacterium
GCGGAGCGCGCGGCGTGCGCGGTTCCCGCCGCCGATCCGGCTGCGCTCGTTCGCGCACGTGCGAGTTGCACGGTACTGATTTCCGACCTGGGTACGATCGGCGAGGCGCGAGGGCTGGGCATGCTCCTGGCCGGACATACGCCGCCGTTTCCACTCGATGCGTGCGTGCCGCATATCACACGGCTGTCTGCCGCGTTGCGCGTGGAAGACCCCATGGCCGTCTATCGTGCGGCCTATCCGCTGCTCGGGCTCGGCACGGGCCTCACGCCTTCCGGCGACGACCTGGTGGGCGCCATGCTCTTCGCGAAGCGCCTCACTGCTGCCGTCGAGGGCGATCACGAGGCATGGGAAACCATCGCGCGCCGCCTTGCCTCGGACATCGTCGAGCGCAGCAACGAGATCAGCGCGGCGCTCTTCGCCGATCTGGTGGCGGGCGAAAGCTTTGCGTCGCTGGCCGCACTTGCACGCGCGCTCTGTGCGGCGGACCACGTTGCGGCCGTCGCCGCGGCGCGCATGCTCGCTCCCATCGGACATTCGTCGGGTTGGGACATGCTGACCGGCCTGGTGCTGGGATTGACGGGGAGTGTGAGAAGACAATCATGAGCCATCTTCTGAACGACGAACTTGCGGTCATCAACGTGGGCATCGGCGAGTTTGCAGGCAGTGTCCTGGCCCAGGGCAAGTCGGTCGTGCAGATCGACTGGCGTCCTTCCGGGGACGGCGACGCCGCGCTCGCGTGGCAGCTCGCGAACCTCATGGGCGACAAGTCCGATCCCGAATCGCCCGGCGCACGCGTCGACCGCGCGAACGATAAGGCGACCTCCCGGATGCTTTCGGCCCAGCCGCGTCTGGTCGGCGTCGCGCTCAAGGCGCAGGAAGTCTGGCCGGACCTGGATCGCACGCTGTTGCACGCCGGTGCGCCGGTGCCATGGGAGAAGATGTGCGAGCCGATGCAGGGATCGATGATCGGTGCGGTGCTCTACGAGCGCTGGGCGAACACGCCGGAGGAGGCGCGCGCGCTCCTCGAGCGCGGCAAGATCCCGTTCGAGCAGTGCCACGATCGCAACGCGGTCGGGCCGATGTCGGGCGTCATCTCGCGCTCGATGCCGCTCTTCGTCGTCAAGAACGGCACGCACGGAAATTCGGCCTACTCGAACTTCAGCGAGGGAATCGGCAAGGTCCTGCGCTTCGGTGCATACAGTCCCGACGTGATCGCCCGCCTCCAGTGGATCGCGGAGGTGCTGGCGCCGGCCATCAAGGCGGCGCTGAAGAACGTGCCCGACGGGATCGACCTGAAGGCGATCCAGTCGCAGGCCCTGCTCATGGGCGACGAGGTGCACAGCCGCAATGCCGCGGCGACGGCGCTCTTCTTCATGGCGCTGGCGCCGGCGCTGGTCGCCTCCGATTTCGAGCGCGCGAAAGCCCGGGAGGCACTCGCGTTCATCGCGGGCAACTCGCAGTTCTTCCTAAACCTCTCCATGGCGTCGTCGAAGGCCATCATGGACGCCGCGCATGGCGTCGCGGACGCGAGCATCGTCACCGCGATCGCCCGCAACGGCGTGACCACCGCGATACGCGTGAGTGGTCTCGGCAAGGCGTGGTTCGAGGCACCGTCCGATACGCCGGTCGGCCTGTTCTTCCCCGGCTTCAAGCAGTCCGATTCGAACCCGGACCTCGGCGACAGCGCGATCTGCGAGACGGCGGGGTTCGGTGGGCAATCGCTCGCGGCGTCGCCTGCGCTTGTGAAGCTGGTCGGAGGCACCGTGGCGGAAGCCATCGGCTATTCGCGGGAGATGGGCCACATCGCCTGGACACGCAACCCCACGATGTCGCTGCCCAACCTGGACTTTGCCGGCGCGCCGGCGGGCATCGATATCCGGAAAGTCGTCGACACGGGCATCCGTCCGGTGCTGACCACCGGCATTGCGCACAAGCAGGCCGGCCTTGGCCAGATCGGCGCCGGTATCGTCCGCGCTCCGATGGCCTGCTTCACGCAGGCGGTGTCGGCGCTCGCGAAGAAGCTGGGTATTTAGGAAATAGGACGGTCGTCAACCACCCCGGCTGCTTCGCAGCCACCCCGCCCGGCCCGAAGCACAGAGGCTTCGGGCGTTCGCCGGCTCGTACGTGCGCAGGCACGTTCTCGAAACCCCGGCTCACCCTGAAAAGGAGGGGAAAGAACCAAGACCCCGCTCCTGCGTATTCTTACCGGGATGGGGGGTAACGGGGGGAAACCAGGCGGTTTCCACCTGTTCGTGACCTTCGGGTTCTTCCCGAAGGGGAAACCAGGCGGTTTCCACCTGTTCGTGACCTTCCGCTCTATTCGTTGATCGTAGGCTCAGTTCTCGACACTACCGTCAGCCTCCTCAACCTGTAGAGGTAATATCACCATCTGCTTGCCGTCGATGTGCAGCCGGCGCTGGATCGCGAGCGCGGCCTGGTTGTGCAGGAGATGGACCAGCCAGTTGTCGCGCCGGAATATCAGCTTGCTGGTGAAGAAGATGGTGTTCGGAAACTCCTTGTGCACCTCGTCGGCGAGCCGCAGGAACTCCTCGATCGCATCGGTGCCGAACCCGACATAGGCCTTCGCCGCCAGCC
Organism: Burkholderiales bacterium; assembly: GCA_049691875.1. Classification (GTDB taxonomy): domain Bacteria; phylum Pseudomonadota; class Gammaproteobacteria; order Burkholderiales; family SG8-39; genus JAABRB01. The sequence goes on from JBAVOG010000372.1 coordinate 2,596, forward strand.
CGTAGCTGTTGCAGAAGTTCACGAAGTAGCTGAGGCTCGCGTTCGCCTGCGTCTTCAATGCCTCGACGTCCTCGCGACCGCCGTACACGTGCGCGTCCACGGTGCGGACGTTGATGAAGATGAAGTTCTTGAAGTGGTCCGGAAAGAGCCGCTGGACCCAGAGGAGCGCGTGCAATCCGCCTCCGCGACTCGAACCGACCAGGAAGGCGGCAGTGGATTTTGCCGGGTCCGGCGCCGGTGGACTTGCCTCGCTGCCGAACGGCTGATGGGAGAAGATCTCATCGATGTTGCGCAGGCGTTCGCGCGTCGCGTCATAGTGGGTCCGGATCACGAGACAGAGCGCGGTGATCAGGGCGATGAGCGCCAGCGCGAGCCAGCCGCCGTCGGCCAACCGGCGTGCCATCAGCATCGCCAGAATCAGCGCACAGACCGCGAATCCGGTGCCTGACAGGGCGAGCCGCCAGAGCCACGCTCTTGCCGCGTGACGGCTGCGCCACCAGTACACGCACAGCCCGAACAGCGATACCGCGAAGGTGAGGAAAACGCTCACGCTGTAGATCACCACCAGGATCGTCACGTCTCCGCCGGTCCAGAAAAGTATCGCGAGCGCCGCGGCGCCCATGAGCACGATGCCGTTCTCGGTCACGAGTCGCGACGACAGGTAGCGGAACTGGTGCGGGACCCAGGAGTCCGCGGCCATGTTGGAGAGCACCGCAGGCCCGCCGAGGAAGCCGGTATTGGCCGCGACGAACAGCAGGCCTGCCTCCAGGGCGAGCACGATGAAGATCGCCGAATCCGTGGCCCATGCGCTCTGCCAGTTGAAGTCCCGGATGATCGATCCGAACACCACCGCGTTGAGCGTTTGCCCTTCGACCGGCACGGCGTTCCAGAGGAGGTACAGCACGATGATGCCGCCTGCCGTGAACGCGAGCGAAATGGCCATGTAGATCATGGTGAACTTGCCGGTGCGCACGCGCGGCTCGGCAAGCACGTTGACATTGTTGGAGACCGCCTCGAGGCCGGTATACGTTCCACCGCCCTGCGCGTAGGCGAGGAGCAGCAGCGCAGCGACGCCGGCCCAGCCGACCTCTCCCGCGAGCATCCGGGTGTCGACGAGCGTGTTGGGAAGCAGCTGCGGCAGGCCGGTGGCGTGTGTCACGATTCCATACACGATCAGGTATGCGTGCGTGACCACGAACCCGAGAAAGATGGGCATCAGGACCCGCACCGCTTCTTTCATGCCGCGCAGGTTGAGCGCGGTGAGCAGCACGATCAGCGCGGCACCGGTACCGATCTTGTAGTGTTGAAATGCGAGGGGCAACAGGCTGAAAAGCGCGTCGACGCCGGCGGCAACCGAGATCGCGATGGTGAGGACATAGTCGACCACGAGCGCGGCGCCGGCCACCAGTCCCGCATGGGCGCCGAGCAGCCGCGTCGACACGCGGTAGCCTCCGCCCCCCGTCGGGAAGAGCTCGATGACCTGGTTGTACGCGAGCGCGATGATGAACACCGTCACCGCAGTGGCGACCGCAAGATACAGTCCGAGGTGAGTGTGCTGACCGAGCGCACGGAACGCCTCTTCGGGCCCGTAGGCCGAAGAGGAGATGCCGTCCGCACCGAGCCCTATCCACGCGAAGAAAGCCGCGAGCGCGATCGAGTGACGCGTCTTGCGCGACAGCGGATCGAGCGGCTTGCCGAGGACCTTCTCGCGCAGCGCGCGGGCGAAATCGGACATCTCAGCGCTCCGGCCCTGCTCCGGAGCCGAGCGCTTTCTCGAGCCGGCGCGCGAACACGCTCATCTCTTTCGCCGCCTGCTTGTCGCCGCGGCGCTCGGCCACCGGGATCCCGGTCCGGTAAGCCGCCAGCGCCTCGCCGGGGCGATTCGCGTCGGCGAGCGCCTTGCCAAGCAGCTTCCAGGCCGCGGAGTACTCCGGATCCCGCGTGACGGCCTCGCGCAGATGCTCCGCGGCGCGCGCGGCTTCGCCCGCCTTGAGATACTCGTTGCCGAGCGAGAAGCGCAGGAGCGGTGTGTCCCGTGGACCGCCGAGCAAACGTTCGAGATTGGCGACGATCGGAGCGGTCATTGTAAGATCGGCCGAGGAAGGTGTGTCGATTATAGGTATTTCACGGAGAAACTCCTCTCGCTATGACCAAGACCACCAAGACGATCATCTCGACACCCGATGCGCCGTCCGCGATCGGCACCTACTCCCAGGCGGTGCGATGCGGCGGCACCGTGTATCTCTCCGGTCAGATCGGGCTCCATCCGGGCTCGATGCAGCTCGTCGACGGCATCGACGCGCAGATCGATCGCGTGTTCGCCAATCTCGAGGCGGTGGCCGAAGCGGCTGGTGCTTCGCTCGGCGACGCCGTGCGCGTGACGGTCTATCTCACCGATCTCGGTAATTTCGCGAAAGTGAACGAGGCCATGGCGCAGTACTTTCCGCAGCCCTATCCGGCGCGCGCCGCGATCGGTGTCGCGTCGCTGCCGCGCGGCGCGCTGGTCGAGGCGGATGCGGTGCTTTGGGTGGGGTGAAGAGTCCGCGGAAACCACCCCGGCTGCTGCGCAGCCACCCCTCCTTGAAAA
>JBAVOG010000373.1:0-10735 GCA_049691875.1 Burkholderiales bacterium
CGACGGCTGCCGTCGCCGTCTCGCCGGCGGCGCAGGAACGGGGGCCCACGGATTGGAGAAGAACGGCCGGATGTTCTGCTGCGACCACTGCGCCGAACGAGAAAGCGTAACTGAACTGCGCGACCGCGCGTGAAGACGCTGGTCACGCAACTCTATTCAATGGAGATCTAGGATGAATCATCAACTCAAGGATGTGATGAGCCGCGACGTCAAGGTCATCGGCCCGGACATGACCATTGGGGAAGCCGCGCGGAAGATGTGTGACGGGGATTTCGGAATGTTGCCGGTTGGCGAAAATGACCGAATGATCGGGTCGATATCCGATCGCGATATCGTGATTCGCGCGGTGGCCGAAGGCAAAGGGCCCGGCACGAAAGTGCGCGAAATCATGTCCGAAGGCATTTGGTGGGCTTTCGACGACGACACAGTGGAACATGCGGCCAAGCTCATGAGCGACCACCAGGTCCGGAGATTGCCGGTATTGAATCGCGATCGGCGACTGGTCGGTATAGTCGCGCTCGGCGATTTCGCGGTCGACAGCTCGGAGCTCCAGCCAGCCGCAGAGGCGCTGTCGAAGATCTCGGAGCCATCTCACGCCTGACGACCTCGGGGCCGCGCCGCGCGGGCGGGCAAAGCCCGCGTACGGCATGCGGGGTCGGGGCCACGATCCGGGCGATCGGTTCCGGCGGTGACGCAAGGGGCGGGTCCCCCGGGGGAGCCGGGCTTGGCGCAGTAGCGGCGCGGCCGCCCACCGTCAACGACGTCGCGGCGTTCTTCGCGAGCCTAAAGCCGGGCTTGCGCTACCAGGTCTTCTTCAGGGCACGGCCAACGCCTACCTGCGTTCCGTGCGGCCGCGACGAGACCGCGTGCCCGCGCGTTCCATTCGGTGGCGCCGAATGTGCGACAGCGTACAGAAGGCACATCCGAACACCACATATTCTCCCTTAATCTGGAGAAGAATGTGGCAAGGCTGCAGAGTCAAACGGGCGCAAAGGTTGGCATGCAAGCCGGTCGGATCGGCACGCACGTTCACAGGATAGGTACGTACACCGATCGTGCCGATACCCTCGCCAGTCGCGGGAACCTGGTCCGTTGCCTGCGCGGACACGCTAGCGAACGCCCCAGCGCCATCGCGTTCGTAGGCATGATCAACGACCCGTCAAAGCCGACGACGTTGACGTACGGCGAGCTGGACCGCCGCGCGCGCGCAATCGGCACCTCGCTCCAGGGCATGCGCCTCGCGGGCCAACCCGTCGTGCTTGCCTACCCGCCCGGCCTGGAATTCATCACGGCCTTTTTCGGCGCGCTCTACGCCGGCTGCGTTGCCGTTCCCCTCGACCAGCCCCGGCGCCGCACACTCGACGTTCCCAAACTGAATCGCGAGAGGCGGGTCGTGAGAACATGCCCGCAGCGCAAGGCAAGGGGTCGGAGCAGAAGGAGTACGAAGTGCGTGGCCAGGATCACCGGTAATTGCAGAAGTTCAAATGACGACCGCGCGACGATGTCCTTGATTTGACTGCTCAGGAGCGCACAAATGACCCTTTGTCCGATCGCCATAGCCGTCGGTTGCAGGAAGTGTCCGATCTTCGGTGTCTGTCCCGTGAAGGGCGTCATCGGCGATTACTGGAAGGAGCAGGACGCGAAGCCCGGGAAGCCGAACGCGAAGGCCAAGCGCGGCGGGAAGCGGGGCGGCTAGAACTTCGACGAGGCCCGCTGCGGCCTCGGCGCCAAAGAAGAAGGCCCGGAAACGGGGTTGCCGAAACCGGGCCTGATATTGCAGGTGTTCATGAGGGAGGGACCATAGAACACCCATCGCGATCATTTCCGATTTCGCCGGGAGGTTCTGTTCGGTAGCGCACGCAAGGAACGAATCCGCCGGGCAACGGTTTAGATCGCGGTCGACCAGGTTCCGTCGCCTGTGAGTGCTCGCTACCAGCGCCGCTTCACCGGGCTGGACTCACTCGATCGCTTCGGGCGAGGGGTGGTTGTGCGTCGCGGCTTGCAGGCTGGACTGAGCACCGCCACGAGCCTTGGCGCGGTACATGCGGATGTCGGACCGCTGCATCAGCGCGTCGTAATCCTGCCCGTCGACCGGATAAATCGCCGTGCCGATACTTGCCGTCACCGTGACCGTGCCGCCGTCGACTAGATAGGGCGCCGAGAGCTGATTGCGGATCTTCTCGGCCACCGCCGCAGCGCTTTCCTGGCCATCGATTTCCGGCAACATGATGACGAACTCGTCACCGCCATACCGGCAGGCGGTATCGCCGGCACGGATACAGGCGGTCAAGCGCCCCGCCACCTGCTGCAGGAGCGCATCCCCCGCGCCATGTCCGAGCTCGTCGTTGACGCGCTTGAACCCATCCAGGTCGAGGAACAGCAGCGCCACCCGCCTGCCCTGTCGGGCGCCCTGAGCCACCGCCTGGTTGAACCGGTCGAGCAGCAGGCTTCGGTTGGGCAGACCGGTGAGCTCATCGTGGTACGCCACGTGACGCACCTGCGCCTCCTTGCGCGCGAGCTGCAGGAATCGCAGCTTGAGACGCAAATCGCGCTTCACGAGCGTTTCGACCTGATTCTGCGCGACGCCCAACTGCCGCTGACTCGTTGCGAGCGCTTGCTCGAGATCCGTCACTTCGGCGTCGCGTCGCATCGAGTCCGTCACCGTCGGGCGCCGCTTGGCATTGGCATGCGTGAGGCGGGGAAGTTGCTTGCCCAGCCGCAGCCCAGCGATCGGCAGAAGTAGCGGCGTCGCGGTCAAACCAGGCTGACCAGTCGATCGATCAAGCGGCGCGGCACGCGGACAAGATCCCCGTGCGACCCCGACGACCCGCACCGCGGGCACTCGTGTGAGAGTGATCGCGCCGACGGTGCATACCGGTCCGCTAGGCGAGTCATTCCGCAGTGTCGTCGTTCTTTCTGGCCCGCTCTGTGCGCTGGAGCACCTATGGTGCTATATTGAATCTTTCAAGCGGTCGCGTATTCACGTATTTTCACGTGCCATGGCAACAAACCCTCCGTGGCAATCTCCTGAAATGAATCAGCTTCTGGCCGTCCTGCCAGAGGGCGAACGCGAGCGCCTGTATTCCCACCTCGAGCCGGTCTCGATGAAGCTCGGACAGGTCGTCTACGAATCCGGCAGCCGGCAGGAATACGTCTACTTCCCCACGTCCGCGATCGTGTCCCTGCTGTATGTCATGGCGGACGGCGCGTCCGCGGAGATCGCGGTGGTGGGTAACGAGGGTATGGTGGGTATCTCTCTGTTCATGGGGGGAGAAACCACCCCGAGCCGCGCGGTCGTGCAGAGCGCTGGCCAGGCGTTTCGGCTTTCGGGGCAGCTGATGAAGCGCGAGTTCACGCGCGCCGGACCGATGCAGCACCTGTTGCTGCGCTATACCCAGGCATTGCTGACACAGATGGCGCAGACAGCGGTCTGCAACCGGCACCACTCGGTGGACCAGCAGCTCTGTCGCTGGCTGCTGCTGAGTCTCGATCGGCTACCAACCAACAAGCTGACCATGACGCAGGAATTGATCGCCAACATGCTCGGGGTGCGCCGCGAAGGGGTCACGGAGGCCGCCGGGAAACTGCAGAGCGCCGGCTTGATCCAGTACAGCCGTGGCCGGATCGCCGTGCTGGACCGGCCGGGATTGGAGGCACGGGCCTGCGAGTGTTACGCGGTGGTCAAGCGGGAATGTGATCGCCTGCTCCCCAATAGGTTGGCGATTTGATCCATCGCCACGCTAGCCGAGAATGCGGTCGTACACTTCTTGCCCGGCTCGGTAGCACCCGCAGGAGATAGCTTCCAGTCCATCGCGGGCCAGAACCGTGATGTTGCCGCGGCGGTAACGGATCAACTTTCGCCTCTGCAGTTCCCCCGCGGCCTCCGTGACCCCCTCGCGGCGTACTCCGAGCATGTCAGCGAGGAGTCCGTGGGTCAGCTGGAACTCGTCACTGTGGGCCCGGTCGTGGGTCATCAGCAGCCAGCGGGCGAGCCGCGCCTCCAATGAATGAAAGCGCGTGCACGCAGCCAATTGTGCGAGCTGCGCGATGGAGACGTAGAGGTAACGGTTCAGCTCACGCTGCAATGCATCGCTATGGGCAAGCTCGCGGCGGAACGGCGCGGCAGCCATTCGCAATGCCGCACCCGCGCCCTGGACCAATGCGCGCAACGCCGAAACGTCGACGCCCAGCATCAGCGTGATGCCGAGCATCCCCTCGCTGCCGACGAGCCCTACCTCCAGGCTCGTGCAGTCGTCGCGCGGCGTCACCAACGAGATGAAGCCTTCGGCGGGGAAGTAGACGTACCGGATGCGGTCCCCGGGCTCGTAGAGGGGATCGGCGAAAGCGAGCTCGACTCGCTCGCACCCCGCGAGCAGATGCTCGCGGTCCCGGCGGGGTAGCGCAGCAATCAGGTCGTTCATGGCGGGGGCGCGCCGCTGGTATGCCAGCAGCATCTCCTGCGGGGATGAAGGGATATATTGCACGGCACACGAGGAGCCTACGCGCGCATTGCGGTTCGTGACCGTACGGTAGCGAACGGAACGACGAAGAATTTCGGCATATCAACGTGTCAGTACGATGCCGGCACGTCACGTCGGGGGCAACAATCAACGTCAGGAGATCGAAATGAACTGGGATCAAGTGGCAGGCAACTGGAAGCAACTCAAGGGCAGTATCAGGGAAGAATGGGGCAAACTCACCGACGATCAGCTCGACGTGATCGCGGGGAAGCGCGATCAGCTCTCGGGCAAGATCCAGGAAGCCTACGGGGTCACGAAAGAGGAAGCCGAGCGGCAGCTCTCCGATTGGGAGAAATTTCAGCGCTGAATGAGTACGTGAGCATGTGTGCGGCAGCGCACAGACCGCTATCCGCGCCGCGGGTAGCCTGTGCGAATCACTGACCACTGGCTGTGTATTCGAGTCGCAATCCGTCCACCGGTGCCACTATGGAAAGCAAGCAATTCACCGTCGAGATGGCGCAAGAGTTTCATCGGCGCATGGCGGCGATCATCGACGCCGTCCAGGCCGGAATCTGGCAGACCGGGGTGCACCACCTGCTCGGCTATTCCACCGACTTTGCGTTCGGCCAGGAGCGTGGGCTACAGACCCTGGTCCTGAAAACCCGCAACCGGTCCAAGTATGTGCGCTTGCAATGGGACACCATTCTCGGGGACACCCCCACTGATCGGCAACAAGTGGACGACGCTGTCAGGAGCGCGATCACGGATCTGGCCTGACCCGATCTGACACCGCTGCGATCGGCACGGTGTCCGCGCTACGCGCGCCAGCGTACAGATCAGACCCTGCGTGTGGAGCACCATTGGTGTAATGATCGATTCTCCAACCAGGGTGCCTGATATGCCCGATGCCCCAGTCGCCAGCGCGGAAGATGCGTTTGCGGGATTCGGCGTGGCACGATCGATCGAATTCCTGAAGCAAGTCTACGGCGGCATCGCCCGCCGTGGCATCGGCGTGGGTACCATGGCCAGCGCAGCCGTCGGGGGCGTCGTGGTGATCCTGCTCGGCATCTCTGCAAGCTCGGCAGTGACGGCCTGGCTGCCAACCTCGACCGACGTCGCAGGCGTCGTCTTCGCGCGCGATGCGCGCCCGGCGACCCCGGCCGGGCCGGATGGTCCGCAAGCGCAGATTCCCTCTGCGCGAGGAGAGCCCGAAGCGAACATCAGGGGGAGGTGTCCTGAATGCGGCGTCGTCGCGTTCATCCGGGAGATCGATGACCGGGGCGCAGGTGTCGATACTGGCGCAGCGCGCAGCGCGACGAAGGGCGACCACAGCGAGATTCCGCAGCAATCGATCAAGCGCTACGAAGTCAACGTCCGAATGAGGGATGGAACGAGCCGCGTGTTCGTGGAAGCGAGCCCTGCCGGCTGGCGACCAGGCGAACGCTTGATACTCGTCGAGGATGCAAGCCCGTCGAACCATTGAATCCGGTGCCGACCCGCGCGAATGACGAGTCGACTGCGCCAGTCGCGCCCTGTGCGCGCCAGCGCACAGAGTACACGCTGAATCTGATGCATGATCGCTGCCATCATCGAGCGAATCGCTCGGTAGCGACTGTCGGTACCTCGCCGCTTATACGGGCAGTGGCACGGATGAAGGCAACAGGCGGAGGATGTCCCAACTTGTGAATCGAGAATGATCGTGACTCAAACATTTGCCATGAAACAGCGAAGTCTCGCCGTATTGTGTGCCGTGGCACTCGGCGTCATATCGGGTGCGGCAGGGGCGCAGACCAAACCGGCGGACACGGGATACCTCACTGACGAGCGCCACGCTGTCACGATGAGCGGCTCCGGGCTGTGCTGGCACACGGGCACCGGTCCCGCACCGGTGTCGACGCTCCAGTGCGATCCGAACTATGTTCCGGCATCTGCCGCAAAGGTCGCCCCCCTGGATCCGGTTGCCGTGGCTGCAGTGACACCGGAACCTGCGCAGAGGCCCGTGACCGAACGAGTGACGCTGGACGCCGACACCCTGTTCGACTTCGACAAGGCCGAGTTGCGTTCGACGGGTCGGGCGGCGCTGGATGACTTCGCCGGCAAGATCAAGGGCATCGACCCGGAGATGATCACGGCCGTCGGGCATGCCGACCGCATCGGCACCAATGTCTACAATCAACGGCTTTCCGAGCTGCGCGCCGAAGCGGTCAAGACCTACCTGGTCGGCAAAGGCATCGAGCCGAATCGGATGCGCACCGAAGGCAAGGGTGTGACGCAGCCGGTCACGCGCGCCGGCGAATGCGACGGCGCCGCGAGCGCCAAGGTGATCGATTGCCTGCAGCCGGACCGCCGCGTCGAAGTCGAGGTCGTGGGCACGCGGGTCGCCAATTAATCCTCCCGGCAGCGGTTTCGCTGGAAGAGGAATGCCCTGCCTACGCGGGGTATTTTCCAGGGGCGAGGTCATCGGCCGTAATCGACCACCCGTTTTGCGATGAAGCCTTTTGCCGATGCTTCCCATAGCAGATTTCCCGATACAGAGGTATTCCCATGAAAACGATGCAGCGGTTCGCATTTGGTGCGGTTGTCGCAGTGATGGTCGTCGGCCTGGTATCCGGCTGCCAGAAGCAGGAAGGCCCGGCAGAGAAAGCGGGCAAGGAAGTCGACAAAGCGGTGGAGAAGGTCGGCGATACGATGGAAAAAGCCGGTGACAGCATTCAGGACGCGGTCAAGGGCGATAAGAAGTAGCCACACTGGCCCCATCCGTGAACCAGCGCACCGACTGGCAGAAGCCGCACCTGTAAAAGAGATTGAACGCTGCGTCCGGACGAATAACCAGGGAATCGACCATGTCAAGTTTCAATGTTTCCCTAATAATTTTGGCGCTGTCACTGTCAGCGTGCGGGACGACCAGCGGCGATCGGGCGCTGAGCGGCGGAGCAATCGGCGCAGGCGCCGGCGCGGCCGTCGGGGCCGTGACCGGGATGGGTGTCGGGACGGGGGCGCTGATCGGCGGTGCCGCCGGCGCCGCCACCGGCGCGCTGACCGACGAGGACGACATCAATCTCGGCAAACCGATCTGGCGCTGAGGGAGCTCGAATCCCGCATCAAGTGTATGCCAGCGCACGGAACATCTCGTAGATTGGCGTATATCAGTAGAGACGCGGAAGCGTTTTTCGCGTGAGTCAAATCACGCAGTCCAAGGAGGTTTCATGAACATTCCCAAGATTCCCGTTCAAACAACGCCCTTCCTCTGGGGCATGGCGGCGGGCGCGGTCGCGCTGGCAATCGTCGGATTCAACTGGGGCGGCTGGGTGATCGGCAGCACGGCGGAGCGAATGGCGGCCGGGCGCGCGGATGCGGCGATCGTATCGACGCTCACCCCGATATGCGTGGCGCAGTTTCAGAAGGGCGACGACGCGGCGGCCAAGCTCACGGCGCTGAAGGAAATCAAGACCTGGGAGCAGGGCGACTATGTGGGGAAAGGCGGCTGGGCGACGATGCCAGGCAGCACCGCCGAGCCGAACCGTGAGGTCGCGACGGCCTGCGCCGAGCAGCTCAACAAGCTGGTCCTGTAAGCGGGGACCGGCTACCGGACGCCCTGGCGCAATACGCTGCGCCGACCAATCACGCGTATGCAATGATTGGTGCGCAGGGTCCCAGGGAATCGAATTGATCTGATCTTCCTCAACTCTTCTTCAATGCGTGCGCGCCGTCGCCGACGAGAGCGAGCACAAAGCACGCAACCGCCCAGAACAGCGGAAACTCGAAGCCGCCGCCCTTCGCAACAAACATCCAGCCATTCCCCGCGTGGCCAATGTACGCGGCGAACAGCAGGTGGATGCCGAGAAGCACGGCGACCCAGCGGGCGTACACGCCGAGCAGCAGCGCGAGGCCACCGATCGTCTCGTACAGCGCGACCGTCCAGGCGAACCACTCCGGCAGTCCGAGGCTTGCAAAGTACTTGGTGATTCCGGCCATGCCGAACAGATAGAACTTGAGGTAAGCGCCGTGCATGAGGAACAGGATCCCCATGCTCACGCGCAAGAGCAGTGCTCCGTAAGGTGCTGTCCTGGCGTCGATCATCGTCTGGCTCCCTTTGATGGAGATTCGAAGCAACCGGGGTGGTTGCTGGTTCCACCTCGCGTGCACCACCACCCCGTCGCCTCCGGCGACACCCCTCCTCCTCGAAGAGGAGGGGATGCGTACAATTATTATGCAGCCTTCGCTGCGCGGACCGCCTCCCATACGCGCCGCGGCGTCGCCGGCATGTCGATGTGCTTCACGCCGAGCGGACGCAGCGCATCGAGGATCGCGTTGATGACGGTCGGCGGCGCGCCGACCGAGCCCGCCTCGCCGATGCTCTTCACGCCGAGCGGATTGGTCTTGCACGGCACGTTGTGGAAGTCCATCTCCGTTGCGGGAACATCGTCGGAACGCGGCATGCCGTAGTCGGAGAACGTGCCCGTGAGCAGCTGTCCCGACTCGGGGTCGTAGATGACCCGCTCGAGCAGTGCCTGGCCGATTCCCTGCGCGAGTCCGCCCTGGACTTGTCCCTCGCAGATGAGCGGATTGATCACGACCCCCACGTCGTCGACGACCGTGTAGCGCTCGATCGTCACCACGCCGGTTTCCGCGTCGACCTCGACCTCGCACACGTGGCATCCGTTCGGAAAGTTGGGTGGATCGGTCGCCGCATGGCCGCTCGCCTCGAGACCGATGCCGAAATGCCCGGGCAGCCCCACGGGCCGGTAGAACGCTTTCGCCACGTCCGTGAGAGGTGTCGACCGATCGGTGCCCTTGATGTGGAACCGACCTTCCTTGAACTCGATGTCGCCCGCCGCGGCTTCCATGAGATGCGCGGCGAGCGGCTTCGCCTTCTCGATGATGGCATCGGCCGCGGCCTTCAGCGCGCCGCCGCCGATCATCACGCTGCGCGACGCGTAGGTGCCGCGCCCGAACGAGACGTGGTTCGTGTCACCCTGCACGAAGCGAATGCTCTCGAAGGGCACGCCGAGCCACTGCGTCACCATCTGCGCGAATGCTGTTTCATGGCCCTGGCCGTGCGAGAAGGTCCCGGCGACGATCGTGAGATGGCCGCTCGGATCGAAGCGCAGCTCCATGCGGTCGTTGAAGACGCCGCAGTCCTCGATGTAGTAGGTGATCGCGTGGCCGCGGCGCTTGCCTTTCGCTTCGCTCGCCTTGCGGCGCGCCTCGAAGCCCTTCCAGTCCGCGAACTCGACACAGCGATCCATGGCTTTCTCGAACTCGCCGCTGTCGTAAACGAAGCCCGTCCCGTTGGCGTAGGGCATGGCGTCCGGCGGGATGAGATTGCGACGCCGGATCTCGATCGGGTCGATGCCCAGATCGACTGCTGCCTGGTCGAGCAGGCGTTCGGCGAGGTAGACGGCTTCGGGACGACCGGCGCCGCGATATGGCGCGGTGGGGGAGGTGTTCGTGAACACGGCGCGCGTCGCGACGTGGATGGCCGGGATGCGATACGCGTTGGGCGCGAGCTTCAAGGCATACAGGACGGGCACCACGGCCGCGCCGGTCACGCACGCGCCCACCCCGTTCACGGCGCGCGAGCGCAGCGCGAGGATCTTGCCGTCCTTGTCCAATGCCAGCTCGCCATACACGACCTGGTCGCGACCGTGGTCGTCGTTCTGCAGGCTCTCGGAACGGGTCGGAATCCATTTCACTGGCCGGCGGCAGCGCCGTGACGCCCAGAGCACCAGCGCTTCCTCCGGGTAGGTGTCGCCTTTCATGCCGAAACCGCCGCCGACGTCGTTCGCGATCACGCGGATCTTCGTCTCGGGGATCTTGAAGATCGTCTGCGCGATGACCGTTCGGACGCCGTGCGGATTCTGGGTGCTCGTGTAGAGCGTGTACGAGTCGTCGCCGTGGTGATAGTCGCCGATCGCGCCGCGCGGCTCGATGGCGTTCGCGGATAGGCGATTGTTTTCCAGGCGCAGGGAGACCACGTGGTGCGCGCCGGCGAACGCCGCGTCGGTCGCGTCCTTGTTGCCGATCATGAGCGGGAAGGCGATGTTGTTCGGTGCTTCGTCCCAGACCTTCGGCGCGCCGTCCTGCGCGGCTTCCTCGGCGCTGACGACCGCCGGCAGCGGCTCGTAGTCTACCTCGACGAGTTCCACCGCGTCCCGCGCCTGCGCTTCCGTCTCGGCGACGACGAATGCGACGCGGTCGCCGACGAAGCGCACTTTCTCGGTGGCGAGGATCGGGCGGAAGGTGCGAAATCCCTTCGGTCCACCCATGTCCTC
>JBAVOG010000374.1:0-9656 GCA_049691875.1 Burkholderiales bacterium
CCGCAAAGGCTGCGCGCGCTGAATTGATCGACGGGTCGATCTCGTCACGAAGAAAAACGACGCCATTCGGCAGGGTCACTGCCTGCAGTCTCGCTTCGTGGGGTTCGACCCTCCCCGCTGAAGCAGCGGCTTCGGCAAGCGGCAAACCGCATTGATGCGCCACAGCAATCGCCGCAGCGAACGCGTGTGACCATTGTGTTCCTACCATTTGGGTTTGCACGTGCACGCTTTCGTCAAGATGCGCAATTCTGAACTGCAAACGGTCCGGCCATCGAGCTGATGGATCGATAATTCGGTAATCTGCGTGCTCGGCTAGACCGAAAGTCACGGTCCTCGCCTTCGTCAGATCGCGCATGGCTGCGACTCGTCGATCGTCCGCGTTGAGCACCACGAAGCCTCGTCGTCCTATTTTTCGCACCAGCATGGATTTTTCTTGGGCGATGGCCTCTAGGCTCGGAAAAGCGTCGGTGTGCGCCCCAGCCACCCAGGTAATCACGCCAATGTCAGGTTTGACGAACCTCGCCGCCTTGAACATTTGCCCCGGAGAATCCGTGCCTAACTCGATGACACCAAATCGGTGACCCCACCTAAGAGCAGCGAGGGTATGAGCAGGCCCCCAGTCGACGTTAGCACTTCCCAAGGTGGCGCATGTCGGGCCGAGGTCCTGGAGGATGGATGCCAACGCATCCTTCGTTGTTGTTTTTGCGAAACTTCCAGTGATAGCGATAACGCGCGCGCGCATCAACCTTCGCCAAGCATAAAGTCCCAGAGTCACTGAGCGACTCCGCAACATGCGCCGCAGTCCCAGCAGCCGCGTTCCCCAACTCAGGGTTACTTTCGTCCGATGTGCCGCCTCCCATGCGGACTCTTCCCGCTCCAATACCATTGATCGAATGATCTTTTCGGTGTTCCGCTGATTGATTGTCTTGATTACTCGGTCAACGCCTCCGTGGGAGAGAATATATAAACAGGTTTGTGCGGCCCACGCCGCGGATCGTATCAACTCGCGTCGTTCTTCGCCGCGAATCTGCTCGAGTACGTGGGCCGTCATGTTCACTGCATCGCCCTTCGGTCTATCGATCCCGATTCTCACGCGGCAAAAAGTATCCGAGCCGAGATGTTGAATCACTGAATCGATACCACGATGACCGCCGCTACCCCGACCCTTAGACACTTGAACCTTGCCCATCGGGAAGTCTGCTTCATCGTGGAGGACTAGCGTTTGCTCCGGCGTCAGCCGCAACGCGGACATCAACTCTGCGACAACCCGCCCACTAATGTTCATGGGAGTGCGCGGCAATCCGATCGCAACGCGCGACTCGCCCACCTCGCCAATCGCGATCAGGAATTCTTTCCTGCGCTGGAAGTCGGTCGCCCCGCTTATTGAGGCGCGGAGGATTCTTGCAGAAAGAGCGCCGCCGTTATGCCGTGAGAAATGGTGCCCCTTTCCCGGGTTTCCCAGACCCACAACGAGATAATCTACGCGCTGGAGCGGCTTCATATGAGCAGCCAAGTGCGAAGGGCGCTGTTCATGAAAGCGATCTTTGAAAAAAGGAGCTAGATCTCGGATGATGATGATAGAGACCTTCCCCGCCCAACGCTATCACTTAGAGCCTGGCAAAGCCTGCCTTTGAGGCTGACCCCGCTCTCAGTTCCCGAGGCCCCAGTCGCGTACGCGCGCACGTGCCGCCAGCTCGGGCAAGTTCTGGAACCAGCGAAATGCAGCGCAAGATCATTGCGCGCTGGCTCGGCCACTAATCCCGATTTTCTCTAAGGACATCTGCTGCCATGCGCCGCTACCACGGACTACGAATTTCGAACACAGGTTACGCCGGGTCCATCCGCACGTGAGCGGTAGTCCCGCTCCCGTGGGCGAACGCCATCCTGATCATTTCGCGGATCGCCACGTCTGCCTTGTCGAGTCCCTGCGCAAGTGACTGTTCATCGTCCCGAGAGAATCGTTCCAGCACCAATTCGTTCGCTCGCCGAGAGGCGCCTGGAGGCCTGACCCCGATTCGGATCCTCGGAATCGCATCAGTGCCCAACGCGGCTATGATCGACCGCATGCCTTTGTGACCGGCATCGCCACCGTGACGCTTGGCACGGACCTCTCCGAGTCGGATGTCCGTGTCATCGAGCACGACGATGCAGTCCTCAGCTGTACAGGCCCTCTTCGCAAGAAACCTCCGAATTGCTTCGCCACTATCGTTCACGCTGACGCCGGGTTTGAACAGCGTCACTTCGCGGCCATCGACGAGGGCCGACGTCACCCAGCCGTCCGATTCTTGCTGCCAAACGGATTCGGCGCTTGTGGCCAGAGCGTCGAGCGCGCGGTGGCCCACATTGTGCAATGTATGCCGATAGCGGGAGCCGGGATTGCCCAGTCCCACGATGATTGGAAGGGGACAAGGGAGAGGAACCGCTTCCGAGGCAATAGTACCAACTGCCCTGCTGGACGACGGGGGCGGGTTGGCGTCCATCGCGGCAGCGGGCGCGTAAAGTCTCGGACAGGATCCGCAGAACTCCTTGCGCCCGCAGGAAGTCTCCCAGCATTGCACCGGGCGCTTCCTGTCGAGGATGAGCCGAACCAGATGGTCCTGCAGGTTCGTCCCCTTCAAGAGCACAAGGTCTCCGTTGCGAAGCTCTGCCTTCAGGAACTGCGCGGCATCGCGGATGCTTGTGAACGTTCGCAGTGAACGACCCTCTTGTGCGGCGCTAGACTTCAACGCACTTGAAGACTTGGCGCCGATCAGAACGACCAGGTCGGCGACCTCGAGCGCCTGCTTGGCCGCCCATGCGTAGCGCTGCGACGGTGATTTGGGAGAATCGGAGATCGAGCCGATGATTGCGACCTTGCGCTGTGCGCGGGCGCTGCGAAGGAACTCGAGAGGCGCCTGGAACGACCACTGTGGTGCCTTCCAGTCGTCGCGGATGAAAGCAACGCCATCGGCAGTTTCGACCTGCATGCGTCCCTGGAGCGGTTCGATCAACGCCAAGGCGTGGATTGCGTCTGCGAACCGTAGACCGGCCGCCACCCCAACGCCGAGCGCCGATAGGACGGAGAGCGCAAGCTGTGTTCCATGCAGCTGGGTGGGCACCTCATAGTCCACCTCCTCGAAGCGAATGCGCAATGTCAGCGGGTCGGGCCAGCGCGAATGCGTCTCGAGAAGTCTGATTGTGGCGTTCGCGTTCTGCCCAATCCAGATGACTCGCCGTGACAAGCGCTCGCCTATCGATCGAACAATCGGATCATCGATATTCAGGACGGCGATGCCGTTGCTAGGGAGCGCCGCGAGGAGTTTCGATTTCTCGGCGGCGATCGCTTCGAGACTGCGGTACGCGCTGTAGTGCTCGCGCGCGATCAAGGTCAGCACGCCGATATGAGGCCGAATGACGCGAAGAGCCCTGTCCAGATAGCCGGGTTCCGGTGCGCCCGCCTCCACCACGCAGAATCTGTGCTGTCGCGTGGTTCTCAGAACCGTCCACTCGATGTCGTAGTGCTCGTTGGCCGATCCGGGGGTCTTGTGGCATCGACCATGCGCCGACAGGATTTCAGCGCTGAGATTCTTGGTCGTGGTCTTGCCGGCAGTGCCGGTGATGCCGATGAACGTCGTATGAGTCAATCTCCTTCGGTGGAGCAGCGCGAGATGATGCCGGCCAACATCGCAGATGCGGGCTCGAGCGCTTCTCAAAACTCCAGGTATTCGACCGGACAGTCGCGCCAAGAAGCCGGTCATCTTCTTTCCTCCAAGTCTAAGGGTGCGCTGCTTCCGTGATCAATCTGCGGATCAAAGTGTCCGCTCGTTTTAGTCCTGGCGCGAGCAACGCTTCTTCGTCCGGCGAGAAACCCGTCAAGACTAATCCTCTTGCGCGGCGCGAATCGCCCGGACTTCGAACGCCGATGCGGACTCGCCGGATCTCATCCGTGCCCAAGGCGTCCATGATCGATCTCATTCCCTTGTGACCGGCATCGCTCCCCTCGCGTTTCGCCCGGGCATCGCCCAGGGGTAGATCAACGTCGTCCAACACGACAATGCAGTTGTCCGTGCTAGCGCCCAGGCTGTTCAGAAGACGCTTGATGGCTGGACCGCTTTGGTTGACAAACCCCGCCGGCTTGAACATCGTGGTTTCTACACCCTCAATGAGCACCTTCAAAGTCAGTCCCTCCCGATGCTCCTGCCACCCGCCTGTCGCGCTTTCGGCTAGCGCATCGAGTACACGGTGACTAACATTGTGCCTGGTACCGTCGTACTGAACACCCGCGTTCCCGAGCCCGATGACAATTGGGCAAGCAAAGTCGGAGGTGGCGCTGCGCACCTCGAATAGATATGCAGGATCCCCAGTGCCTGACGCTGGTGCGGACACGTGGGAGCCATCTTCGTGTGGGCGGTATACCATTGAGCAAGCGTCGCAGAACGCTTGACGTTGACATGACATTTCCCAGCATCGCACGGGCTGTCGCCTGTCAAGCATGATCCGGACGAGGTGATCCTGTTTGTTCGTTCCCTTCAATAGCACTAAGTCCCCTTCGCGCAGCTCGTGCCGCAGGAAGCGGGCAGCGTCGACGACGGTTCTGAAGACCTGCAGCGAGCCATCGTCCCGGATTCGCCGTGCTCTGGACTGGTCCAACGTCCGATTGCCGATCAGCAGAACGAGGTCCGAGACTTCCAAGGCCTGACGAGCAGCCGTTGCGTAACGCCTCGATGGTTCGTGGGAAGTGTCGGAGATGCTACCGATTACGATGACTTTGCGAGTCGCTCGGGCGTCCCTCATGAACTGCAGCGGCGCCTGGAGGGACCATTGAGGAGCCTTGTGGTCATCTCGGACGAATATGATACCGTCATCACCAGATACGATCTGCATTCGACCTTCGACGGGATCGATAGTTGAGAGGGCAGCGATTGCCTCGGCCAGAGGCATGCCGGTGGCGATCGCGACGCCGAGCGAACAAAGCACGGGAACCGCCAAATGCGTCCCATGCAGGCGGGTACGGACCTCATACTGAGCATCCTCGACCTGGATCTGCAATGTCAGCGGCTCCGGCCAGCGCGAACTTGCTTCTAGCAATCTGAGCGCCGCACCCTCACCTTGGCCGACCCAGATGACCCGACCCGCATATCGATTCCCGATCGCCCGCACAAGCGGATCGTCCAGATTCAGTACCGCGGTGCCGTTCGCGGGCAGCGTGTCGATCAATTTTTTCTTTTCGGCGGCAACCGCATCGAGATTGCGGAATGCGCTGTAATGTTCCTGCGCAATCACCGTGAGCACACCGATATGGGGTCGTACTACGCGAAGTGAGCGGTCGAGGTAACCAGGTTTAGTAGCGCTCATCTCGATGACGCTGAATCGGTGGTTTCGCCCCGTCGCGAGTATGGTCCGGTCAATCATTTCGTGGTCGTTGCATGATGCTTCATTTCGTTGAACTCTATTGTGTGTCGAGAGAATCTCGGCAACGAGGTCTTTGGCGGTGGTCTTGCCGGCGCTGCCGGTGATCCCAATGAAGGTGACGCCCGTCAATCGGGCGCGATAGAGCCGAGCGCGGTAGTGCCGGCATCGGTCGCGCACTCGCCATCTGACCGACAACCAGAGGTCCTGCAATGTCACTGATATGCGCTTGAGCCAGACCATCCCGTATTACCTGCTCATGACGCTGCAAATCGTACAATTGACCGGGGTGCTCTTCTCACCTCGCGCACAGTATTGCAGAGTACGGCTCTTCCGCTATCGTCCGATGGTCCAAGGTCCCAAACCCTCGCCTTCCGCACTTGCGCGACGCGCGCGCGGGCGACCTTCCAGTCGTCGCGGATAAACACAACGTCATTGGCACGCTCGATCTGCATGTGTCCCGGGACCGGTTCAATGCGCGCCAAAGCCTGGATTGCCTCGCCGAACCGCAGACCCGCTGCCACAGCAACGCCAAGCGCCGACAGGACGGAGAGCGCAAGCTATGTTCCATGCAGCTGGTTGGGCACCTCATAGTCCACCTCTTCGAAGCGAATGCGCAATGTCAGCGGTTCGGGCCAGCACGAACGCGACTTGAGCAATCGGATCGTGGCGCTTTCGTCTTGCCCGACCCACACGACGCGTCCGGACAGGCGCTCTCCTATGGATCGAACGAGGGGATCGTGGATGTTCAGGACGGCGATGCCGTCGCTGGGGAGCGCCGCGAGGAGTTTCGATTTCTCAGCGGCGATCGCCTCGATGCTGTGATACGCGCTGTAATGCTCTCGCGCGATCAAGGTCAGCGCGCCGATTCGGGGTCGGATCACGCGCAGAGCTCTATCCAAATAGCCGGGCTCGGGTGCGCCCGCCTCGATCACGCAGAATCTGTGCTGTCGCGTGGTCTTGAGAATCGCCCAGTCTATGTCAAAGTGCTCGTTCGCCGATCCCGGGGTCTTTTGGCATTGCCCCTGCGCCGACAAGATTTCCGCGCAGAGATTCTTGGTAGTGGTCTTTCCGGCGCTGCCCGTGATGGCGATGAACGTCGTGTGGGATAATCTCGTCCGATTGAGTCGTGCGAGTCGATGCCGTCCAGCGTTCCGAATGCGGTCTCGAAGACTTCCCCAAACTCCTGGCATTCGCTTGGGCAATTGCGACAGAAAACGGCACATGCTAGCGTCCCCCGCGTCTAAAGCGCGCCACTTTCCTGATCACGTTGCGGATCGGTCCCTAGGCACAGCTCAGCTCCATGTATTGCCCGCTCGCGGAACTGTGGATCCTATAATCTTTAGGTATTTGGTTTCAACTATCTCATGAAGCGTTGGTTGTTGTCGGCCGCTGACGAGACACTCATAATTCCTGCTTCTGCATGGCACACTCATCGGGTAATTCCGGTCGGTCGAGAGTGCCTGTTTGGCTGGTGGAGTCCCAAATCCGCGCGTAGGCGCAATCCGTGCGGAATCTGATAAAGGCACGCGCCGACTGAATCAACTATGGCCACCGCAGTCCCACGCGCCTCCGCGCCTGCTCCGCTAGCCGCATCGGCGCGGCGCGCGCTCCGGCTATTTCGTCGCCTGGGCTTCGAGTATGCCTGCTATCACGTCTATTCGCTTCCGCTCGATGCGCCGCGCACACCGATTCCGCTGCCGGCCTCCTACCGGTTCGCGGAGCTGACGATCGAAGACGTGCACGCCTCATCGGTCGAGGCTTTGCGGGACTGCGACGCCTACGCCGGACGCGACGCGCATGTGTTCGGCGTGTTTGGCGCCGACGGCACCCTCGCTTGCGTGCAGTGCATCTGGTACGGTGAGCGCTATGCTGCGCAGGCGTATTGGCCGATCGAGCGCAATGCGGCCGTGTCAGTGCATCTCGTGACCGCGCCCGAACAGCGCAACAAGGGATTCGCGACGCTGGTCAAAGAATATAGTGCCGTTCACTTGCGCGAAGCCGGCTTCAAGCGGCTCTACAGCCGGATCTGGTGGACCAACGCACCGTCGCTGCGTGTCAGCGAGAAGGCCGGCTGGGCGCGCGTCGGCACGCTCGTCGAGCTCAAGCTCCCCGCGCGCGGAAAGCCCGTCGTCCTGTCGTTTCGTCGGGGCCGCTCAAAGTGAGGGCGCAGGCGCCCGCGGCCGTCAATGCTGTGATTCACGCGACTGCTGTCCCGGTTTCGCTTCGGCGGGTGCACGATCATCGCCGAAGATTCGCTGCCAGTTCTCGACCGACATCAGAAAAGGCGCGTAACAGGGCGGATCCCAGCGGGCATTCGCCTCGATGAGTTTTGGTCCGTCGTCGGTGAGCGCGACGTCCCACCCAAGGGTGGAAAGCTCCCGGAAGCAGCGTTGCGCCGCTTTGACGAGGGCGATTGCCTCTGGCCACCAGGGAAGCTGGAAACCGTCGAATGGCACGGCGGTGATAGGATGCCGGTCAATCGTCGTCATGCCGGAACCGCACGGATGCAGCGTGACTGCGCCGCGCAGCACGCCGGTCTCCACGTCGCCGAAAGCGATCAAGTTGCCGGTCGTCCCCATCGAGAAATTATCGGTAAGCGTGCGGCCCGCAAGCACCTTGATCATGAAGAAGAGGATCGAGACACGGCCGTCGCGATGGAGCAGCGTGTTGATGCGCGCCGTCTGCAGGCCGCGCCGGCCGCAAAGGGCCGACAGCGAAGCGCTGTCGAAGAGGCGCTCTTGGATGATGACGTCCGCCGTGGAGCCCGCGCCCGACAGCAGCGCCGCCATTGCCGCCGCGTCGAGCTTCGAACCGAGGTCCGCGTCGACGAACGTTTCCCCACCACGCCTGAACGCGCGGAATCCCGATCCGTACGCACCTGCGACGTCCTTGGCGATAAAGTGTTCAGGCAGCTCGGCGGACAGGTAAGCAGACCATGCTTTCGGTCCGTCTATTCGCTTACCCTCCGCATCGTACGGCTCCCCCTGTCGTGTCCAGCCCAGGGTCGCGGGCACAGGTAGCCGATGGCGCCGGCAGGCGAGCGCGAATTGATCTTTGTTTTGGGTCACATGCTGGCGTGCGGGCGGGTTGAGGGCGTCAAGCTTTGCAAGCGAACGTTCTTTGCTGATGAGCACCGGCATGCGCGCCTTCAGCTCGGGAACGAAAAGCGCATATCCCAGGATTTCCTTGCGGGAAAAGGCCGCAGTTGCATAGAGTTGGAGTGCATTGAATAGCGCCGACGCGAACGGAACGCGGTAAGCAGCTGCGGCGCGCGATAGCCCCGCGAGGAACGATAGCCAGTTGCCGATTGCGCCCATTACGACGCGGTGGAGCGGATGTTCGAGTACCGGAAGTCTATCAGGCTATCGGTTCGTCGGGATGCCGTGTCTCTTGCACCGCCGCAGATTGGGTGGGACGCCACGTTGTCGGGTGACCATCCGGTCAACACCTCAGGGTGCTTGCCAGCAGCGACACCTACCGCTCCGCCATGACTGCAAAGTCGCGATCCGCGTCAGCATGCGCACTGAGATTCGGTCCCAACCCCAATCGTATCCGCCTGTGTTGGTCGGAAGTGGGTGAGTTTCAGTCGGATTCGATGGTGGTATCGCGCAAGACACATCAATACCAGCCTTTTAATGCGGGCCTTCGCAATCGGGACAAGCTGGAGCGCTGATATCGGTCCGTTGCACACAGAAATATTGGTGGATCTGTCAGGCGTTGCGAGTGCCGGGAGACGGTACGATTTTGCAATGACGACGATCTCCATAGACAGCGCCTTAGCACTGACACTGGGCGCGCGGGATATTTCTACCTGATCCCTGCGACTGTGCGCGGTACAATCATCGCGAAATCTATTCAGACAGCAATTGTGGCTTCTACGGGGCTGGTGCCGGTCTTGCGTGAAATCTTGAACTGTGACGCAACATGTGCACTGAAATGTTGATCGCGGGTTTGGGCCTAACCACGCTTCGAAAGCGCCTCCGGCGCGGCAGCAGGTGACGTCGTAGTGTTGAGAGTCTTTCTCACGGTCGATACCGAGGTCTGGCCAGTCGCCGAGACCTGGCCGCACACCCCTCTCTCTGCCGATCAGGCGTGCGACCGGGAGATCGAGGTCTACCTGCATGGCGGGGAAGTGGACCCGCGGTTCGGGGTTGCCTTTCAACTTGCGACGCTCGCACGCAACGAGCTCAAGGCGACCTATTTCGTCGATCCTCTGTTCTCTTTTGCCCTGGGACTCGAACCCCTGGCACGTGTCATTCACGAAA
>JBAVOG010000375.1:0-1503 GCA_049691875.1 Burkholderiales bacterium
GCGAGCGCTTGCGCCGCCTTGACTGCGACCTCCTCGCGCTCCGCCAGCACGCCGAGAAAGCTGCCATCGCGTACCACGTCGACGACGCCGGGCATCGCGCGCACTGCCGAATCGTCGACCGCGAGAAGGCGCGCCGCGCGCGATGCCGGGCGCACGACCTGGCCGTAGAGCATTCCCGGCAGGCTGAGATCGTGAATGAACCGTGGGACGCCGAAGATCTTGTCCGGGAGGTCGACCCGCGCCGTCGACTGGCCCACGATCCTGTAGGCGCGCGGCGACTTCGGCGTCGCCGATCCGGTTGCTTCGCGATCGAGCAGCGCGTCGTCGGCGAGCGCCCAATAGCTGGTTCGGCGGCCATTGGGTGCGGAGATTGCGCCGTCGTCCAACTTCAGGGAATCGACGTCGACCCCCAGCTCCGCGGCGGCTTCCGCGAGATAGATCGCGCGCGCCTCGGCGCAGGCGTAACGCAGCGCCGTGCCCGAGTCCTGGATCGAAAGACTGCCGGAGGTCACGCCCTCGTTCGGGCTCGCGGGCGTTGCCGCCGGAACGAGCTGGATTCGGCCGAGATTGACGTCGAGCTCCTCTGCCGCGATCTGCGCGAGCGCGGTCAGGATCCCTTGGCCGATCTCGACCTTGCCCGAGGTAACTGTCACTGTCCCCGCCGCCGCGATGCGCAGCCACTGCGAAAGCCGGCGGTTGCCTTGCAGGCTGCCCGGCAGCTTAACGTCGCCTGCGGGCTTCCCAGGGGTGCTCATGCCGCCTCCTTTGCCGCTCGGAGCACGGCGCGCACGATGCGATTGTGCGTGCCGCAACGGCACAGGTGGCGGTCGAGCGCCGCGCGCACCTCGTCCTCGGTCGGATCGGGGGTGCGTGCGAGGAATGCCTCGGCGGTGATCATGATTCCGGACAGGCAGTAGCCGCATTGCCCCGCCTGCTCGGCGAGGAAGGCGCGCTGCAGCCGGTGCGCGCGCGTCGGAGTGCCGAGACCCTCGATCGTCACGACGTTCTTGCCGGCGGCGGCCCAGAGAGGGGTGTCGCACGACGGCACGGACTGGCCGTCGATCAGGACGTGGCACGCGCCGCACTGATTTGCGCCGCAGCCGAGGCGCGTGCCTTTCAGCCCGAGGTCGTTGCGAAGTATGTAGACGAGCGGCGTGTTTTGCGCCGCTCGGACGGCGCGTTCCGCGCCATTGAGCGTGAATCGAATCTCGTCGCTCATGTCGACCTCAGAGCGACGCAGGAATGAAAGGCGCGACAGCGTGCAACACAGTCTCCTCCTGTCAACGGACGCCGTAGAATCGGGTCGGCATCGGACCGGCTACGGCAGATATGATGCCCGCGAGGATAATGCCACATGACGTGCGCCGATCGAAATCCATGACGACACCCGTGACACCTCGCCCCGCGGCGACGGTCGCGCTCCTGCGCGACGGCGAGCGAGGCCTCGAAGTGCTGATGATGCGGCGCACGCATCTCGCGGAGTTTGCAAGCGGGGCGTACGTC
>JBAVOG010000376.1:0-6168 GCA_049691875.1 Burkholderiales bacterium
TCACGCTACACGAACAGCGGCTTCATGCGTCTGAAGCTCGGCCAGGAACTGGAAAAGCGCCGCCTCTCCTCGCGGGTGTTCGAGACGGGGCGCGAGGCGCGCCGCATTCTCGACGACCCGCGCTAGATAGCGCTCCGTACATCCGTCATTCCCGCGAACGCGGGAATGACGGCTGGGCCCGATCGAACGCTGACTGGATCCCCGCTTGCGCGGGGATGACCGATTCTCTAGAACTGCTCGGCAGTCAAGGCCAGAACTCCGGGCGCGCCGGTGATGACGGTGTCGCGCAGTCCGGGGACTTGCGCCAGGTAGTGATCGGCGTAGAAGCGCGCAGTGGCGATCTTCGCCTTGAGGAACTGCGCGTCGCCCTCGCCTCTTGCGAGCATCGCGTGCGCGATCAGCATCGCCCGCGCCATCTGCCAGCCGCCCGCCACGATGCCCATCAACTTGAGGAGGGGCACGGCCCCGGCGAAGACGGCCTTGATGTCGGTGGCGAAGTTCTCGACCATCCAGCTCACGCACTGCTCGAGGGCCTTCACGCCCGCCGCGAAGCGGCGCGCCATTGCGGCAACGTCCGGGTCCTCCACCTTGTGGAGATCCCGCGCGACTGCCTTCATCTCCTTGATGAGCTGCTTCGCGGCGTGCCCAGAATCGCGCACGAGCTTGCGCCCGACGAGGTCGTTCGCCTGGATCGCGGTCGTCCCCTCGTAGATGGTCGTGATGCGGGCATCCCGCAAGAACTGCGCAGCGCCGGTCTCCTCGATGAACCCCATCCCGCCGTGTACCTGTATGCCGAGCGAGGCGATCTCGATGGAGGTCTCTGTGAACCAGCCCTTCACCACCGGGATCAACAGGTCGGCCAGCGCCTGCGCCTTCTCGCGCTCGCGTTTGCGGGTGTGCCGGCGCGCACGATCCATGGTGGCCGCCACCACATAGGCCAGCCCCCGCATCGCCTCCGCACCGGAGCGCATGGCCATCAGCATGCGGCGCACGTCGGGGTGGTGGATGATCGTCACCGATTGCGATCCCGACCCACCCGGCTCGCGGCTCTGCACCCGCTCCTTCGCATACGCGGCGGCCTTCTGGTAGGCGCGCTCAGAAATCGCGAGGCCTTCCATGCCCACCGCGAAGCGCGCGGCGTTCATCATGATGAACATGTACTCGAGCCCGCGGTTCTCTTCGCCGATCAGGTATCCGACCGCGCCCTCTCCTTCGCCGAACGACATCACTGCAGTCGGACTGGCGTGAATGCCGAGCTTCTCCTCGAGCTTGATGCACAGCACGTCGTTGCGGGCGCCGAGCGTACCGTCCTTGTTGAGGAGGAACTTCGGCACGATGAACAGCGAAATTCCCTTCACGCCAGGTGGCGCATCGGGCGTTCGCGCCAGCACCAGATGGATGATGTTCTCGGTGAAGTCGTGCTCGCCGTAAGTGATGAAGATCTTCTGGCCGGTGATCCGGTGGTGGTCGCCTTCCGGTACTGCCCGCGTCTTGATGAGCGCCAGATCGGATCCGGCCTGCGGCTCGGTGAGATTCATGGTGCCGGTCCACGTGCCCGCGACCATGTTCGGCAGGTAGGCCTTCTTTTGCGCCTTGCTACCACGCAGGAGCAGCGCCTCGATGGCGCCGACGGTGAGCATCGGACAGAGAGAAAACGAGAGATTCGCCGACTTCCACATCTCGAGCGCAGGCGTACCAACCAGCTTGGGCAGATCCTGTCCGCCGAATTCGGCCGGCGCCTCCAGCGCGCTCCACCCCGCCTCGATGAACTGCCGATAGGCGTCCTTGAATCCGTGCGGGGTGGTGACGTGGCCGTCTGCGAGCTTGGATCCTTCGTGGTCGCCGGTCGCATTGAGGGGCGCGAGCACCTCGCTGCAGAAACGCGCGTTCTCCCGGAGAACATGCTCGACGACGTCCGGAGTTGCCTCCTCGCAGCCCGGCAGCTTCGCAACGTCTGCCAGGCCGGCGAGCTCGTTCATCACGAACAGCATGTCCTGGATGGGTGCGGTGTAGCTCATCCCCTTCTCCTCGTCACCTCACAGGGTGTTGAACAATGCCCGCCGCGGCGGCTTCGAGCGGCGAATTCCGCATGCAGGGCAAACCCCGGTCGCACGAACCAGGGGGAAAGCCTCCTTGTAAATCCCCCGGAACGAACAAGGGGTGAACCCCTTGTATATCCCCTGCGTGCGTGCGCGGAGTTTTCAACAGACTGCGGGTCGTGTTCAGCCCAGCTCGGCCACGATCTCCGGAACGACCTTGAAAAGGTCCCCGACGATGCCGTAGTCGGCAACCTGGAAGATCGGCGCTTCCTCGTCCTTGTTGACGGCCACGATCACCCGGCTGTCCTTCATTCCCGCGAGGTGCTGGATCGCGCCCGAAATGCCGATCGCGACATAGAGCTCCGGGGCAACGATCTTGCCGGTCTGCCCGACCTGCCAGTCGTTGGGGACGAATCCGGCATCGACGGCCGCGCGCGAGGCGCCCATCGCCGCGTTCAGCTTGTCCGCGAGCGGCTCGAGCAGCTTGAAGTTCTCCGCCGATCCCATGCCCCGCCCGCCCGAGACGACGATGCGCGCCGCGGTCAGCTCCGGGCGCTCGCTCTTGGTGAGCTCCCGGCCCACCAGGCTCGAGAGTCCCGCGTCGGGACCCGGCGCGACAGCCTCGACCGCGGCCGTGCCGCCCGAATCCGCAACCGCTTCGAACCCGGTCGTGCGCACGGTGATCACCTTGATCGGATCCTTCGACTGCACTGTCGCCATCGCGTTACCGGCATAGATCGGGCGGACGAACGTGTCCGCGCTCTTCACCGCAACGATCTCGGAGATCTGCGCGACGTCGAGTACTGCGGCGACGCGCGGCATGAAGTTCTTGCCGAAAGTCGTGGCGGGCGCCAGGACATGGCTGTAGCTCTTCGCCAGGCCGGCCACCAGCGGCGCCACGTTCTCCGCCAGCTCGTCCTTGTATTGCGGCGCGTCCGCGAGCAACACCTTGCTCACGCCCGCCACCGTTGCGGCGCCGTCGGCGACCGACTGACAGCCGCTTCCTGCCACCAGCACGTGGAGCTCGCCACCGATCGCGGCGGCCGCCGCGATGGTGTTCAGGGTCGCTCCCTTGAGTGCCTGGTTGTCGTGCTCCGCTACGACGAGAATCGACATTCAGATCACCTTTGCTTCGTTCTTGAGCTTCTCGACCAGCGCTTTCGCGTCGGCCACCATCACCCCCGCCTTCCGCTTGGGCGGCTCTTCCACATTGAGCGTTGCCAGCCGCGGGGACACATCCACACCGAGATCTTCGGGCTTCAGCGTCTCCATCTGCTTCTTCTTTGCCTTCATGATGTTGGGAAGCGTCACATAGCGCGGCTCGTTCAGCCGCAGGTCCACGGTGACGACGGCGGGCAGGGAGAGCGACACCGTTTCGAGGCCCCCATCCACCTCGCGCGTGACCTGTACCTTCCCGCCTTCGATCTTCACCTTGGACGCGAACGTTCCCTGCGCCCAGCCGGCCAGCGCGGCAAGCATCTGTCCGGTCTGGTTTGCGTCGTCGTCGATCGCCTGCTTTCCGAGGAGTACCAGCTTCGGCTGCTCCTTGTCGACGAGCGCCTTGAGCAGTTTCGCCACCGCGAGCGGCTGGAGCTCGACGTCCGTCAGGACCAGAATCGCGCGGTCCGCCCCGATCGCGAGCGCCGTGCGCAGCGTCTCCTGGCAGGCCTGCACCCCGCACGAGATCGCGACGACCTCCGTGGCCGTTCCCGCCTCCTTGAGGCGCACCGCCTCCTCGACGGCAATCTCGTCGAAGGGGTTCATCGACATCTTGACGTTCGCCGTCTCGACTCCGGTTCCGTCGCTCTTGACGCGGACCTTGACGTTGTAGTCGACGACGCGCTTCACGGGGACGAGGATTTTCATGGGGAGATCTCTTGCGGCGAAAGATTGCGATTATAAACGACGGCTCGGCGGATTCCGTGCCGCAGGTCAATGCGGCAGCGGTGGCGCGGCTCAGCGCAACATGATCCGGATCAGGCGGCTGAACCGCTCGCCGTAGGGCGGAAACAGCAGCGAAAAGGGATTGTAGCGACGCTGGCGGTACACGCCCCGAAGCTTGCTGAGGGCGTCGAATCCTTCTCGGCCATGGTAGACGCCCATGCCGCTCGGCCCGATGCCGCCGAAGGGCAGCGCGTCCTGAGCGACGTGCAACATGGTGTCGTTCACCGTCACCCCGCCACTCACCGTACCGCTCAATATCCGGTCGATCGCCCGACGATCGTCGCTGAACGCATAGAGAGCGAGGGGGCGGGGCCGCGCATTGACGAAAGCGATCGCCTCATCCAGCGTCGTATAGGGGATTACGGGCAGAATCGGGCCGAAGATCTCCTCCTGCATGACCCGCATTTCCGCCGTCACGTCCGTCAGCACGACCGGCGAGAGCCTGCGCGCCGCGGCATCGGAGGGCTCGCCATGCAGAGCATGCTCGGTTGCGCCCTTTGCGCGCGCATCATCGAGGTAGGCAGTCAGATGCGCGTACTGCCGCTCGCTCGCAATGGACGTGTAATCGCCCGAGCCAAGCTTCGGAAAGAACTCCGTCACCGCATCCCGCGCCGACCTGACGAACGCCGCAACCTTGTCGCGCGGGATCAGCACGTAGTCCGGTGCAACGCAGGTCTGCCCCGCGTTGGAGCATTTTCCGAAGAGGATCCGCCTGGCGGCAAGCTCGACCGGATAATCTTCGCAGACGATCACCGGGGACTTGCCACCCAACTCGAGCGTCACGGGCGTCAGGTGCTCCGCCGCGGCGCGCATCACCTCCCGTCCGACGGCGGTCGAGCCGGTGAAGATCAGGTGATCGAACGGCAGGCGCCCGAATTCCTGCGCGATCTCGATGCCTCCATTGATGACCGCGACCTCCTCGGCTGGGAACGTCGCACCGAGCAGTTGTGACCACAACGCACCGAAGCTCGGCGTGTACTCCGACATCTTGATCATCGCGCGATTGCCCGCGGCCAGCGCGCTCACGAGCGGCCCGGCGGCCAGATACAGCGGATAGTTCCACGGCACGATGATCCCGACGACGCCGAGCGGATGCTTGTGCAGCCGTGCATAGCCGGGTCGATTCCAGATCGACACGTGACGCCGCTCCGGCTTCGTCCAGCGCGCGACGTTACGCGCCGTATAGCGGATCGCCTCGAGCGAGGTGAACACCTCGAGCAGCGCCGTTTCCTGCGGCGCGCGATGACCGAAATCGTCCGAGATCGCCTGCGCGATCTTCGGTTGCGCGGCCTTGATCATCGCCCCAAGGGATTCGAGCTGCGCACGCCGCTTCGCGACCGATGGAATCGGCTCACGCGCGCATGCGGCGCGTTGCCCCTCGAACGTGGTCCGCAGCTCGTCGCGCTGGGACGCGGGCACCTCGGGACCCGACATCCGATCAGCCGATGCGCAGCGCCGCGCGACCCGTGACCGCCCCGCGCTCCACACGCTCGTGCAGCGCCTCGGCTTCAGCGAGCGGACGGACCTCCGTTACGAGCGGACGGACCTCGCCCCGCGCGACGAGATCCAGCGTCTCGAGGATCTCTGTGCGCGTGACGTAACGGCTGCCGAGAACGTCCTGCTCCTTGAGAAGCAGATCCATCGACGAGACCTGGAACGACTTTCCAGCCCCGCCCAGCGTGACGAGGCGACCGCGCACCGCGAGTGCCTTCACGCCGGCTTCGAGCGTCGCTGTCGTCGAGACGTAGTCGATCGCGACGTCGACGCCGCGCCCGCGCGTGAGGTCCCGGAGCGCTTCGACGACTTTCCCGCCCGAGGCGTCGACGATCTCGTCGGCACCCGCTGCGCGGCAAGCGTCGAATTTGCTCGCGTTGGTGTCCACCGCGATGACGCGAGCGCGCGCCCATTTCGCCATCATCAATTGATGGATGCCGAGCCCGCCACCCGCTCCGAATACCGCGACCGTCTCGCCCGGCTTGACCCGCGCGCGCTTCAGCACCTTGTACGGGGTGGCGAGCGCATCGGTCACCACTCCGATTTCGGCCGGATGCGCACGGTGATCGAGCCCCTCCGGCAGCTTGATGAAGACGTGCGCGGGGAGCTTGATGAATTCGGCGTATCCGCCGTCACAGTCCTTGCCGACGTTGCCTCCGGCGTTCTCGCAGAGCGGCTCGAGATTGGCCAG
>JBAVOG010000377.1:0-3532 GCA_049691875.1 Burkholderiales bacterium
GCGCTGCCCTGGTACGCGCTTGCCGAGTGGCGCACACCCGGGTTTCTCGACTACTTCCTGGTCGGGGAGCACTGGCAGCGCTTTGTCACCCCCGGGTGGAAGGGCGATCTGTACGGCAGCGCCCACAATTATCCGCACGGCACCATCTGGCTGTTCGCGTTCGTCGACCTGTTGCCGTGGACGATCCTCCTGCCCATCGCGGCACTGGTCTGGCGAAAGACCGCTGGCATGCCGGAGGCCATGCCCGCAGAGCGAAATTGGCGCACCTATCTGCTGCTATGGGGGCTCGCGCCGGCCGTGTTCTTCACCGCTGCCGGTAACGTCCTGTGGCCTTACGTCCTGCCCGGCATCCCGGCACTCGCGCTGTGGGCGAGCGGATGGCTCGCGCGGCAGTCGAATCGCGCAAGCGTGGAGCGCCTGCTGATCGGCGGCATGGTTCTTACTCTGCTTGTGTCGCTGGCCTTTCTGGTGGGCCTGCCATTCTCCGGATTCGGCGAAATGAAATCGACGAAAGCCCTCGTCGCCGATTATGAATTCCGTCGAACGGATCGCGAGGCGTTGATCTTCCTCGGCAGGCGTCCGCTTTCCGGTGCCTTCTACAGCCGCGGGCAAGCGGAGGAAGTGCCCGATACCGCGCAACTCGCGTGGCGACTGAAGAAAGCGCCGGGATTCGTCGCGGTCAAGACCGACGAAGTGCGAAACCTGTCCGAAGGAATCATGCGGATGCTCAGGCCGGTGAGCCACCATGGAGGGTATGCGCTTTTCGTCGCTGAGCGCCCGGTCCACCGGACGCATTCCGGGGGCATAGGTATCGAGGCCGTGGAATGATCGGCGGGAGTCACGCGGCCGGGAGAAGAAGCTAGCGCCTGCGCCGCGTCCTGCGGAAAATGCGGTTCCGGCGGTTCGGGAAGTCGGCCGGAACCCACGCCTGCCGCGCCCCATGGCGGGTACTTGCTATCATTGACACCGAAGCTGGCCAGGCAGTCGCTGAGAGACTCTGTTTCTCAGAGGAAAGTCCGGGCTCCGCAGAGCAGGGTGCCGGCTAACGGCCGGGCGTCGTGAGGCGACGGAAAGTGCAACAGAAAACACACCGCCGATGGCTCGCCCGCTGATTCGTCGGCGGGTGGGATCAGGCAAGGGTGAAATGGTGCGGTAAGAGCGCACCGCGGTCCTGGCAACAGGGCTGGCTGGTAAACCCCACCCGGAGCAAGACCGAATAGGCAGGCGCTCGAGGGCTGCTCGCCCGATGCCTGCGGGTAGGTTGCTTGAGCCTTGGGGCAACCCAGGGCCTAGATGAATGGCTGCCGGGGCGCCGCGAGGCGTCGGACAGAACCCGGCTTATCGGCCGGCTTCACCCTTTGAATGCGCCGGATTCGGGAGAGTCCGGCCGAACGACGAGTCAGCAACGGAATGACGATGGCAGGCACGCTGGACGGGAAGGTCGCGCTCGTGACCGGGGCGGCGCGCGGCATTGGCCGGGCGATCGCCCGCAAGCTGGCCACCGCCGGCTGCGACGTGGCGGTGAACTATTACAACAGCCACGACGAAGCCGAAGCGCTCTGCGGTGAGCTCCATGCCATGGGCCGACGCGCGTACGCGATCAAGGCGAGCGTCGGGATGCCCGACAGCGTCGACGAGCTCTTCGAGGAATTGCGCAAGCACTTCGACCAGGTCGACATCCTGGTGAGCAACGCGGCAAGCGGCGTCCTGCGTCCCGCGATGGAAATGTCGCTCAAGCACTGGCGCTGGTGCATGGAGACGAATGCGCTTGCGCTCACGCTGCTCGCGCAGCACGCCGTGCCGATGATGCCGGCCGGCGGTCGGATCATCGCGATGTCCAGTCTCGGCGCCGTGCGCGCCATGCCCGCGTACGGTTTCGTCGGGGCGTCCAAGGCAGCGCTCGAAGCCATGGTGCGCACGCTCGCGCAGGAGCTCGGTCCACACGGCATCCGCGTGAACACCGTCAGCGCCGGAGTCGTCGACACCGACGCGCTCGCGTATTTCCCCAATCGCGAGCAGCTGCTCGAATCGTTCGCGCAGCGCACGCCGGCCGGCCCGACGCTCACACCGGAGGACGTCGCGGGGGCGGTGTATCTCCTCTGTCTCCCGGAGGCGGCGATGATCAATGGACACACGCTCGTCGTCGACGGCGGGTTTGCGATCTCCGGATGAGGGACACATGGATTCGGGCCTAGACGGCAGGACCGTGATCGTGACGGGCGGCAGCCGCGGCATCGGCCGTGCGATCGTCGAGCGCCTCGCGGCCGACGGCGCCGACGTGACGTTCTTCTTCAAGGGGAACGCGGTGGCGGCGGAGGAGGTCCTTGCCGCCGCTCGCGCCGCGGGACAAAAAGTGACGGCCGACCAGGTCGACGTGACCGATGCTGCGGCGTGCGCGGCCGCGGTGGAGCGCGTGGCCGATCGCTGCGGGCGCATCGATGTCCTGGTGAACAATGCGGGGGTGATCCGTGATAATCTCCTCGCGTTGCTCGGGCCCGAGGACGTCCAGGTGGTGCTCGACACGAACGTGGGTGGCGTGTTCAACGTGACGCGCGCAGTCGTGCCGCACATGATCTCCCGGCGCGCCGGCAAGATCATCAACATGAGCTCCGTCTCGGGTGAGAAGGGGGGCCGCGGGCAGACGAATTATGCGGCGAGCAAGGGGGCGATCGATGCGCTCACCCGTGCACTCGCCGCCGAACTCGCTTCGCGCCGTATCACGGTAAACGCCGTCGCTCCGGGAGTCATCGAGACCGACATGTCGCAGGCCGTTCGTGACATGGCGGGCGACGAGGTCAAGGCGCGCATCCTGCTCCGGCGGTTCGGAAGACCGGAGGAGGTCGCCCACGCGGTGTGGTTTCTCGCATCGGGCTTTGCAGATTACATCACCGGCCAGGTGCTGCACGTGGACGGTGGATTCAAGATGGAGTGATCGAAATGGCGCAGGCGGAAATCACCAAGGAAGAAATCATGGCGGTGTATCCCACCGTCGCGGCGACGATTGCCGACGCGCTGGGGTGCGACGTCGAGGATGTGAAGATCGACGTGTCGCTGATCGAGGGACTGGATGCGGAGTCGATCGATTTTCTCGACCTCGTGTTCAGGCTCGAGCGTGCCTTCAAGGTGAAGATCCCGCGCGGCAAGATCGTGGAGGATGCGCGCGGCGACCTGCCGGAAGCGGAGTTCGAAGAGAAGGGCATCGTGACCGACGCCGGCATGGCGCGCCTGCGCACGTTCCTCTCCGAGCTGCCGGCCGACCGCATCAAGTCGCCACTCAAGGTCGCCGACGTGCCGCGCCTTTTCACCGCCGAGACGTTCTGCAAGCTGGTGGTCCGTTCCCAGAAGGTCGCCGGCTGAGCCGGCGCGCACGCGAGGCCCCGGAATACCGATGGGCGAGCGCTTCAGCGCTTTCTCCTTTGTCGATCGCATCACGGACGTCGTGCCCGGCGTGCGCGTGCGCGGAACGTTTCGCGTGCCGGCCGGGCTGCGGGAGTTTCCAGCCTCGCTCGTCGCGGAGGCCGTGGGCCAGCTT
>JBAVOG010000378.1:0-1868 GCA_049691875.1 Burkholderiales bacterium
ATCCGGGTCTGGTCCTGGGTCGCGCAGCGACCCAGGCTCTATGCGCTCGGCGCGCGCATCGCGGCGCGCTATCTGCGCGTCCAGGGCGGGCGACGGCGAATGATCAGCCATTTGCCATTCGGAAAGGGATGGACGGTGGGGCGAGATATGCCGGCGCCGCCCGGGCGAACATTCCGGGAGCTTTATGCGAAGCGCTAGACGCATTGACGGACGAAACTCCCGGGCGGCGCTGACTCGGGGGATATACAAGGGGGCATCGCCCCCTTGTTCAATCGAGCCCGCGCCACCGGGGAAGACGTTTCGGGAGCTCTACGCGCAGCGCAAGGTGCAGTGATGCCCAGCTTTCGCGAACGGATTCCATACTCGGCGATCGTCGACCGGCCCCCGCTCAGGCTTCCGGACGGCGCGCGCATCATCGTCTGGACCATCGTGAACGTCGAAGAGTGGCGGAACGAGCGGCCGATGCCGCGCACCGTGCTGCCGCCGCCGATGGGTCAACCCCTGCTGCCGGACCTTCCGAACTGGGCATGGCACGAGTACGGCATGCGAGTCGGGTACTGGCGCGTGGCCGAGTGCCTGGAACGATTCGGCGTCAAGGCGACGCTTGCGACCAACGGATCGGTGTGCCGGACCTATCCGCGCATCGTGGAGGCCGCCCTGGATGCCGGCTGGGAGTTCATGGGTCACGGCTACGTCCAGGGGCCGATGCATCACGTCGAAGATCAGCGCGCGGCGATACGCGACACGATCAAGGCGATTCGCGGGATCACCGGGCGCCCGCCGCGCGGCTGGGAGAGCCCGGGTCTCACGGAGACCGACGACACGATCGATCTCCTGAAGGCCGAAGGGATCGAGTACGTGGCCGACTGGGTGCTGGACGACCAGCCCTGCCGCATCGCAACGGCGCATGGCCCGATGATCTCGGTGCCGTACACCGTCGAGCTCAACGACATCTCGATGATGGCCTTGCAGCAGCATCCCTCCGAGGAGATGCTGCGCCGTGGCGTCGACCATTTCGAGCGGCTCTATGCCGAGAGCGAGCGCATCACGCGCGTCATGAGCATCAGCATGCATCCGTATCTCTCCGGCGTCCCGCATCGCATCGGCTACGTCGAGAAGCTCTACGCCCACATCGCCGCGCGACCCGGCGTGCTCTTCTGGACCGGCGAGCAGATCCTCGACTGGTATCTCGGCGAGACCGCCGCATAGGCGGTATAAGTCGGGTCGTGAAACCCGGTCCGCGCAAGGGAGGAGGTGTCGCGCGAGCGAAATCGGCGACGCGCCGGCGGCTCGCGCCCGACGAGCGCGAGCGCCAGATCGTCGACGCGGCGATCGAGTTCTTCGCGGAAGTCGGTTTCGGGGGCCAGACGCGCGAGCTCTCGCGCCGGCTCGGCATCACCCAGCCGCTGCTCTACCGGTACTTTCCGTCGAAGCAGGATCTGGTCGAGCGCGTGTATCGCGAGGTCTATCTCGGTCCTTGGGATCCCGGCTGGGAACGGCTGCTCGACGACCGCACCATTCCGCTCCGCGAACGCCTGGTCGAGTTCTACGGCCGCTATACCGCGGCGATCTTCGATCCGCGGTGGCTGCGCATCTATCTCTACTCGGGTTTGCTCGGGGTGGGCTTCAACAAGCGCTACCTCGCCCGGCTCGAGCGGCGCGTGCTCACGCGCATCTGCCGCGAGCTGCGTCACGAATGGGGGTTGCCGAGCCAGGGCCGGGCGCCGATCAGCGACGCGGAAATGGAGCTCGTCCAGGGCCTGCAGGCCGCGATCTTCTATCACGGCGTGCGCAAGCACGTCTACGGCATCGACGTGCAGCCCGCGACCGGCCGCGCGATCGAGATCGCGGTGGACGCGCTGCTCGCG
>JBAVOG010000379.1:0-8790 GCA_049691875.1 Burkholderiales bacterium
CGCGAGATGCGCCGCCTCGTAGGCGGCGCGCGCGCTACCTCAGGCGCAGCTCCACGTCGCGCAGGAGCGGCTCGGAAGCGATTGCGATCTCGTTCTCGATGATCGCGCCGCATCCCGGGCAGTAGAACTGCCTGAACTGCGGCACGTCGTCGATGAAGCGCGCCGGGTCGCCGACGATCGGGTTGGATGCCTGGATCGGCCGGTCGTCGCGCGCGCAGTGCTCCTTGAAATTCTCGCGCGCCGATCCGAGATCCGTCTCGCACTTCGCGCAGGCATGCCGCGGGCCTGCAGACGTCGCCTGCACCGCGAGCATGGCCGTCGCGAGGAACTTCCGTTTGCCACCCGCCTTGCGCGGCGCAGCCGCCGGCATCCGGGAGCGCGCAAGGCGCTCTTTCCGCATCGCGGCCCGTAGCTCCTCGGTCGCATCGCGATCCGCACTGCCGTCGGCACGAAGCGCGACGCCGTACACCTCGCGCGCCGTGGTCTCGGTCACGTTCATGTGCTCGATATCGGACTCGACGAGCGCGGGATCGCGCTCGAGCGGGTCACCGAGACCGCCCGCCGCCGCCCAGAGGACGGCATAGACGTCGGTCGGGTTCTGAACGAACTCTTGCTGCCGCAGCTGCAACTCCTCGTACTCTCCGGTGATCTCGAAGATGTCGCCGGGCATTTCGGCGCGTCTCATGCGCGCGGCGATGTCGGTGTTCCGCAGGAATCGATAGCGGTTCACCGCACCGGGATAGCCGCCCATCATGCCGGTCGAGGTCGGCACCGCGTTCCCCGACGACAGGGTGTCCTGCAGCACCTTGTCGGTCCGGTGCGGAATGAAGCAGGACTCCGCGGAGAGCCCGCCGCGGTATTTGCCGGCGCCGCCCGAGTCGATCATCTCCTTGCGGTAGAGGAAGAGGATCGGGAAGGTCTGCTCGGTGTGCTCGACGTTTGGCAGCTTGCAGATCGGCGTGCGCGACTGGCCGCCGGTGGAAATTCCGTCGGCGTGCGCGAACGCCCCGATCGCTCCGCCGATCGGATCGACCAGGATGTAGCCGTACTTCTCCCCCCACTGGTCGATGCCGCGGAAAAGCGTCGCCGGCCACTGGCTCGTGCCGCCGATGCACATGATGTCTCCGCGCATTTCGGGATCGGCGTGGATCATTTTCGAGATCACGTTGTACGCCGGGTAGAGCGAGATCTCCATGCACTGCACCGGCGCGGTCGACACCGAAGCGGGAAAGTCCGCGCAGTTCAGCGTGCCCGGAGTCGGATTGAAATCGACATGCCGAAGCGCCCCGCCGACCGCGTAGTACTGGTCCCAGCACAGGAGCTCGTTCAGCGCGACCATGATTGCGCCGCGCCATCCCGAGTACGTCGCATTGATCGCACCGACCTGCGGCCCGGTTCCTTCGTTCTCAAACACGAGCTTCGTGCCCTGTTTGCGCAGCGTGATCATCACCCGGTGCGTTCTGCGGTCGCCCGGCGCGGCGCATTCGATGTAGGTTCGATCGCGCCACACGCCATCCGGCAGCCGCTCCATCTTTTCCAGGAAAGCGCGCTCGCCGTCGTCGATGATCTTCTTCATCACACCTTTGACGGTGTCCGCGCCGTAGCGCTTGATGAGGGCGAGGATCCGGGTTCGGCCGGTGATATTTCCGGCGAGCTGCGCCCGAAAGTCGAGCGCCACGGCCGCGGGCTTGCGCGACGAGCGCAGATAGAGCTCCTCGATGTCGCGCCGCACCTCGTCCTTCTCGACGATCTTGGTCGGCGGGATCAGGATGCCTTCGTCGAATGCATCGCGCGCACTGGGGCAGAAGCTCGACGGCGTGATGCCGCCGATGTCGTACTGGTGCAGGCAGTTCGTGACCCAGCAGAAGAGCTCGCCTTTCCAGAAGACCGGGCAGATCAGCATCACGTCCATCTGGTGGGCGGCGCCGACCCACGGGTCGTTCGCGATGAACATGTCGCCTTCGTTGATGCCCGGATTGTCGGCGCGGTTCTCGAGCATCCACTTGACCTGGGTATCGGTCACCCCGGACATGTACTGCATGTAGGGCCCGAAGAACACGAACTCTGCGTCCTCGGTGAGGATCGAGGGATTGAGATCGAGTGCATACATGGCGACCGGCGAGCCCGACAGCCGCTGGATCGTCGACCCGTGCTCCTCGTTCACGTTCCACAGCGCGTGACGGATCACCTCGAAGGTGACCGGATCGATCTTCTTCTTCCACTTGCGATGCAGCTTGAGCTTCGGCGAGATGCGCAGCTTCTTCGGGGGGACGTAGCCGGTGCGCACGCCATCGAAGAGCTCGGGAGTCAGCTCGGAAAGTTTCTTCAGCGGAGCATTCATATGAAGACCTCGCAAAAATGGCTGCATTGCCGATTCATGCAAAAAAGGTTGCACGAACAAGGGGCAAGCCCCTTGTACATCCGCTCGGTTTCGACCGTGGTCGCAATCGGCGAATGCATTTGACTCTCCTTACTTTCCAAAGGTGATTTCGAAGTTGCCGAGCGCGTCCACGCGCAGGCGACGTCCGGGGTGCACGACGACCGTCGTGTCGGCGGTTTCCACGATGGCCGGTCCGGTCACGCGGTTCCCCGCTACCAGGAGTTCGCCGTCGTAGACGGGCGTCTTGCGCTTGCGCTTCAGATCGGACCAGTATATCTCGCGCTGCGCGCGCGTCGCCGCGCGCGGTATCGCCGCCGAGAGCTTCTTGGCCTTGACGAGCTTGGGACGGGGCGTCAGCGCCCGGGCACGCAGGCGGAAAGTGACGATCTCGAGCTGCGCGCCGGGGAGGGCGGCACCGCGACCGTAGAGCTGCTCGTAGCGCGCGACGAAGGCAATGCGCAGCCCTCGCTCGTAGTCTCCCGCAAGCTTGTTGCCGGCGATCGGGACCTCGACCTCGTTGATCTGTCCCTTGTGCCGCACGTCGAGCGAGAACTCGAAGGTCTGGTGGTTGCGGGCGATGCCCTCATCGGCCATGCGCTTGCGTGCCCCGGCTTCGAGATTCGCGAGGTTGCGATTGACGCGCACCGCGGCCTCCGCCATCGGCATGATCTCGGTGTGCTCGTAGATGTGCAGCACGTCGGCGGCCGCAGCGCCGAACGCACACCAGGTCGATGCGACCTCGCGCTGAGGGATGATCACCTTCCTGATGCCGAGCTCGTGCGCGAAGACGCCGGCGTGAGCCGGGCCGGCACCGCCGAACGCATACAGCACGAAGTCCCGCGGATCGAAGCCCTTCTCCACGGTCACCTTACGGATGATGTCCGCCATCTGCAGCTCGACGATGCGGCAGATCCCTGCCGCGCATTCGGTGACATCCATCTTGAGCTGCTTCGCCACTGCTCCCACCGCCTTCAGCGCTGCTTCACGATCGAGCTTCATGCGGCCGCCCGCGAAGCTGTCAGGATCGAGATAGCCCAGGACGAGCTGCGCGTCGGTAACGGTCGGGATCTCTCCGCCGCGCTGGTAGCAGACCGGCCCGGGAAACGCGCCGGCGCTGTCCGGGCCGACCGTCATGGTTCCGGCCGATGCGTTCACGCGCACCAGGCTTCCGCCGCCCGAGCCGATCGCCTGCAGATCGACTTTCGGCAGGAAGTACTCGTACTGGTGGGTGTTGCTGATGAACGAGTAGGCGGGCTTGCCGTCGTAGATGATCGACACGTCGAAGGACGTCCCGCCCATGTCGGTGGTGATGATGTGCTTGTCGCCCATCGCCTCGCCGAGGAAGCTCGACGCCGTGACACCCGCGACGGGGCCCGAATCGAGGGTGAGCAGCGGAGCCTCCTGCGCGCGCGCCACCGAGATCGTGCCGCCGCCGCACTGCGTGATCTGCAACCCGTGCTTGTAGCCGAGCTTGCGCAGTGCGCTCTCCAGTCGCGCCACATACCCGGCCATGATCGGGCCGAGATACGCGTTCAATGCGGTGGCAGTCACTCGCTCGTACTCGCCCCAGCGGGGCGCAATCTCGACGGAGCACGTCACATAGACGTGCGGGGCGATCTTGCGGACCATCTCCGCCACGCGCCGCTCGTGGCGCGAGTTGCGGAACGACCACAGAAAGCAGATCGCGATTGCCGCCACGCCGAGATCGACCAGCTCGCGTATCGCACGCTCGGCCTCCGCCTCGTTCAGCGGGACGATGATCTCGTCGAAGCAGTCGACCCGCTCGGAGACACCGCGCACGAGCCGCTTCGGCACGATCGGCGCCGGCTTCTGGGTCTCGGGAAAGTGCACGACCTTGCGGATGTCGCGCCCGGTGTAGCCGCGCGAGCCCCGCATGATGTGGATCGCGTCCTCGTGTCCCTTGGTCGTGATCAGGCCGACCTTGGCGCCGCGATTCTGGATGATCGTGTTGGTGCCGACCGTGGTGCCGTGCGAGAGAAAGCGGATCTGACGGCAGAACTGCCCGAGCTCGAGCCCGAGCTCCTCGGCGCCGACCCGCAGGGCGTGCATCATTCCCTCGGCGAAGTCCTTCGGTGTCGACGGGACCTTGGTCGACAGCATCTTGCCCCGGTCGTCGACGATCACGCAATCGGTGAACGTCCCGCCGATGTCGATTCCGACGAGGTATTGCGCCACAGTCTCCTCCTGGCCCCGGCCCTTATTTATCTATTGCTAAATTGTATCGCGGACCGCACCGGGGCGGGTACGCAATCGGGCGAAGCGGTCAGGCGCGCTTGGCAGCGTTCTCGGCCTGCCAGGCCTCGCAGCGCTTCATCGCCGCCGGCGTGAATTCGGCCTGCGGCTCGTTGCCGCCGATCACGAACATCAGGATGTGCTCGCGGTCGGGTTCGTCGTAGGTGACGTTCATGAAACGACGCGCCACGCCGACCGGGAAGGAGATGACGTCCAGAGGTTCCAGATCCACGGCCTCGGTCGCGTCGCCCTCGTTCCACTCGCAGCGCCAGCGGCCGGTCATGGCGATGAACGTTTCGTTCGTGTCGTGGTTGTGCATCAGGGGCCCTTTGCCGGGCAGCGCCTTGCAATAGCCGAGATTGAATCCCTCCATGACCGGAATGGCGGGCATCGCCGACGCGTCGTCCCCCACCGGCGACGTCGTGGCCTCGTTCTGCTTCTCGGAAGGCGGCTGGAAGCCGATCACCGCGAAGAGCGTACGCCGGCATTCCGGCACGTCGCTGTCGGGCAATCCGCCATCCGATCCCTTCAGGTCCCTGAAGCGCGCCACGCGCTTCATCATCTCCTCACGTGTCCATACGCGAATGTCTTTCCAGTTGCTCATAGCTTTCTCCCATCGCCGATTGCTACTGTGCCCACAATCAAAATCAATGGAATCAATGGGGTCAGACTCGATTGAATCCCACAAATCCAAATCAATGGGGTCAGACTCGATTGAATCCCACTGATTCGACAAGTTTGCTCAAGCCGATCAATCGAGTCTGACCCCATTGACCCCATTGACCCCTAGATCTTCCCGAGCGCACGCAGCAACACTTCCGGTGTCGTCGGCTGCGCATTCACCTTGGTCTTGAGCGGGGCAAGCGCGTCGTTGATGGCGTTGAGGATGACCGCGGGCGCCCCGCCGGTTCCCGCCTCGCCGGCGCCCTTCGCACCGAGAGCGGAGGTGCGGGTCGGCGTCTCGACGTGTCCCACCATCATCTCGGGAATCTCGACCGGCATCGGGACCAGGTAGTCGGCCATGGTGGTGGTGAGGAGTTGCCCACGCTCATCATAGATGCAGTGCTCGTAGAGCGCGCCGCCGATGCCCTGCACGATGCCGCCGTAGACCTGCTCGTCGACGAGCTTCGGATTAATCGCGCGGCCGCAGTCCTCGACGCACCAGTGCTTGAGCAGCTTGACGAAACCGGTGTCGGTGTCGATCTCCAGATAGGAGCCCTGCACGCCGTTGGTGAAGACGAACGCGTAGTCCTTGACACGATAGTGGCGCGTAACGACGAGCTCGGGCTGGAAGTCGTCCGGAAGCTCGGACGTGCGGTAGTAGACGATGCGCGTCAACTCGTAGAGCGGCATGAGCTGCTCGGCGGTGCCGCGCCGCACGATCTTGCTCTCGACGAGATCGAGCTCCGCGGGTTTCATCTTGAGCAGATGGCCGGCAATCTCGATGATACGGCGCTTGAGCTCGATGCCCGCCTGCAGCACTGCTTCGCCGCCGATCCCGGTGGCGCGCGAGGCCCACGTGCCGCCGCCATACGGCGTCTTGTCCGTGTCGCCGGTATGCATACGCACGCAGGCGAGCGTCACGCCGACCGCGGTTGCGGCAATCTGCGTCAACACCGCTTCGAGTCCCTGACCCTGCTCGGTGACGCCGGTCAGGCAATGCAGGCCCGCGGCGGCGTCGAGCCGAAGCGTGCAGCCATCCTGCGAGGCGATGCGCGCGCCGCCGACGCCGTAGAACGCCGGGCCGGGATTGGTCACCTCGACCATCGAGGCAAGCCCGACGCCGCGGTAGATCTCCTTCTTGCGGAGCTCGGCCTGCTCGGCACGCAGCTTGTCATAGTCCATCATCTTGAGCAGCTTCGCGAGCGCGGCCTGATGCGACAGACCTTCGAAGCGCATGCCCGACACCGACTTGTACGGATAGGCGTCGTCCGGAACCAGGTTGCGCCGGCGCATTTCCGCCGGGTCCATGCCGATCTTCGCCGCGGCAAGATCGACGAGGCCCTCCCCCACGGCGACCGCGATCGGGTGGCCGACGGCACGGTACTGGCACATCATTGCCTTGTTCTGGAAGACGACCCGTCCGCGCGCGCGGTATTGCGGAATCTTGTACGGCGCGCCGGTGAGATTGAGGATCTGGTTGCACTCGATGCCCGACGAGCGCGGAAACATCGAGAACGGGCCGACCCCGGTGAGGTCGTCGATCTCGAGCGCGAGGATCTTGCCGTCCTTGTCAACCGCCAGGCGACCGGTCACGCGATGGTCCCGCGCGTGAATGTCGGCGGAGAACGATTCCTGTCGGTCGGCGATGAACTTGATCGGACGGCCGAGGATCTTGGAGGCCGCGCAGGTCGCCATCTCGTCGCCATAGGTGTGGACCTTGATGCCGAAGGAGCCGCCGACGTCCTTGCAGATAACGCGCACCTTGTGCTCCTGCACCTGCAGTCGGCTCGCGAGCGTGCCCTGCATCATGTGCGGCGACTGGCCGGAGTAGTGGACGGTGAGCGTTTCCTCGGCCTTGCTGTAATCGGCAATCAGCGCGCGCGGCTCGAGCGTGACGCCGGTATGCCGGCCGAAATGAAACGTCTCCTCGACCACCGCATGCGCGGCGGCGAACGCTGCGTCGACGCCGCCGGTATCGACCTTGCGCTCCCAGCAGAGGTTGTCCCCGAAGTCGGGGTGGATCACCGGCTCGCCCGGCTCGAGCGCGCGCTCCATGTCGAGGGCGGCCGGCAGCTCCTCCCACTCGACCTCGATCGCCTCCACCGCATCTTCTGCCTGAGCGCGGCTTTCGGCGACGACCATGGCCACCGGTTCGCCCTGCCAGCGCGCAACATCGGGCGGCATCGGATGCTGCGGCGGGGAGC
Source organism: Burkholderiales bacterium (assembly GCA_049691875.1). Lineage (GTDB taxonomy): Bacteria > Pseudomonadota > Gammaproteobacteria > Burkholderiales > SG8-39 > JAABRB01. The sequence continues at coordinate 7,501 of JBAVOG010000379.1, forward strand.
GCATGCCCTGGAGGTGCACCAGCACACCCACGTAAGGCTTGAACACGACCGCGATGTCCTTGCCAGTCAGTACGCGCACGACACCGGGCAGGCGGCCTGCCTTGGTGGTGTCGATGCTGACGATCCGGGCGTGCGCGTGCGGCGAGCGCAAAAATGCGGCGTGCAGCATGCGCGCGAGCTCGATGTCGTCCACGAACGTGCCGCGACCCTGCGTGAGCCGGTTGAGATTGGGGCGCGGGATGCTCCGCCCGATGTAGCTGTTCGGTGCGTCGAAGACGCTGACGACGGGCTCGGTCACGTGCGCTTCTCCTTCGCGGTACCCTGCGTGGCCACCTCACACACGGCATCGATGATCGACTGATAGCCGGTGCATCGGCAGTAGTTTCCCGACAGATGCTCGCGCACGGCTTCGCGCGTGGGCGGGCGGCCCGCGGCCACGAAATCCGCGGCGGCAAAGAGCATCCCCGGCGTGCAATAGCCGCACTGCAGCGCGTTGTGCTCGATGAACGCGTTCTGCAGCGCCGCGATCTCGCCGCTCGCGGCGAGGCCCTCGATGGTCTGCACCTCGCAGCCGTCGGCCTGGGCCGCGAGTAACAGGCAGCTGCGCACGATCCGGCCGTTCACCCGCAGCGTGCATGCCCCGCAGACGCCGTGCTCGCATCCGACGTGCGTGCCGGTCAGCGCGAGCTCCTGGCGCAGAAAGTCGGCAAGATTGAGCCGCGCAGGAACCTCCTGGCGAACCTCCTCGCCGTTCACCTTGAGAGTGATCCCGATTCGTTCAGGCATGGCCGGTCACGCTCCCTTGTGGTTGGCGTATTCGTTCAACATGCGCCGGGCGATCACGCCGGCAAGGTGCAGCTTGAGCTTGCTAGAGGCGTGCAGATCACCCGGCGGATCGAGATCTTCCTTGAGCGTTGCCACTGCCGCGGCGATCGTGGCGGCATCGAGCGATTTTCCTTCGAGGGTGCGCGCGAGGCCCTTCGCGACCACCGGGCGATCGCCCACCGCGAAGAAGACGAACCTGAGGTCGGATAGGCGATCCTTGTCGAGCCGGCCGTGCGCCGCTGCGCCGACCATCGCGTAATCGCCGTGGCGGCGCACGAGCTCCGCGAACCGCGAGATATAGCCCGGATGGCGTGGCGGGAACTGCGCCCCGAGCAGGATCTCGCCCGGCTGGAGCGCGGTGGCATAGACGCCAGTAAAGAACTTGTCCGCCGGAACACCGCGCTCGCCCTTCGGACCGGCAATACGGAATTCCGCGCCGAGCGCGACGCAGCACGCGGGCAGCTC
>JBAVOG010000380.1:0-7209 GCA_049691875.1 Burkholderiales bacterium
TACTCCGCCCGATACCGGGCGATCACGTCCGGATCCGGGTCCGCTCCCAGACCGGGTCCCGTGGGAAGCGCAAGCATCCCGTGCACGGGGTCGAGCGTGGTCCCGTAGAGCTTCGCGTCGGGCCACACATAGAAATACTCGAACCACGCTTCCTGCCCGTAGGCCGCAATGAGCTGCAGCGTGGCAAGCGCGCCAGGGCCGAAGTAGGGGGAATGCGGCGCGAGGCGCACGTTACGCGTCTCGGCAAGGGCCATCACCTTGAGAAACTCGGTCACGCCACCGATCTTCGTCACGGACGGCTGCGCGAATTGCGAGGCCTGCGCGTCGAGCATTGCCTCGAACTGGGTGGCGAAGCAGAGGTTCTCCCCCGCCGCGATCGGAATGCCGCACGCCTCTCCCACCGCGCGCAGCGCCCGATGGTCCTCGGGCGGAAACACCGGCTCCTCGAACCACCTGAGCTCGTGTGCCTGGAAGCGCTTGCCCGCGGCGATGGCGTCGTGCAAGCGCCACTCGCAGTTCACGTCGAGCAGGAGCGGGACGTCGCGCGGCACCGTGTTGCGCGCGGCCGTGATCGCGTCGTCGGCCACTTCGTGCAGCTTTATCGCGCCGAATCCCTCTTCGAGCGCGCGCTGGCAATACTGCGAGACGAGCGTGGGATGCGCGTAGCGCAGCAGGCTCGCGTAGCACGCGACCGCGGTGCGCCGCGCGCCGCCGATCAGCCGATTCAGCGGCAGGCGAGCGGCCTTGCCCGCGAGATCCCAGAGCGCGATGTCGAGGCCCGACAGTGCGAATGCCGTGATGCCGAAGCGGCCGAAGATGTGGAGCTGCTTCTGGATACGCGTGTGCAGCCCGGTGATGTCCGCGGCGTCGTGACCGATCGCGAGCGGGGCGATCATCTCGTTCACCGCCGCGCTGGTCGCGCGTCGGCAAGTGTACGAGAACGCCTCGCCCCATCCGACGAGCCCCGATTCGGTCTCCACGCGCACCAGGCAGAAGTCGAGATTCTTCCACGACGCGCCAGTGCCGTGTGTCATCGCGTCGGCGCCGTACGTAAATGGAATGGCGAGTGGAATGGCCTCCACCGACGTGATCTTCATCTGGTCTCCTCCTCCGGAGCCGTGCGGCCGTGCCGGTCGCCGCGTCTCAGGTGCTTTTCGCGAGCAGTTCGGCGAGCCGACCCTTGATGATCTTGCGCGTCGGCGTGAGCGGCATCTCGGCGACCGTCTCCAGCCGCTCGGGCAGCTTGTACTTCGCGATGCCGCGCTCGAGAAGATAGGCGCAGAGTTCGTCGAGCGTGGGCGCTTTGCCCGCGCGCGGCACGACGAAGCAGCATGCCTTCTCGCCGACGACCGGGTCCGCAACGGGCACGATTGCGGACTGCATCACCGCCGGGTGCGCGTCGAGCAGATCCTCGATGTCGCGCGGGTTGTACTTCACGCCGCCGCGGTTGATGACGTCCTTGCTGCGCCCGGTGATGCGAACGTTGCCCGCAGGGTCGATGGTCGCGAGATCGCCGGTGCGAAACCAGCCGTCGCCGGTGAACGCCCCCGCGTTGGCTTCCGCATTGTCGAAGTACCCTGGAAACATCAGGCTGCCGCGCACCTGGAACTCGCCCTCCTCGCCCGGCGGCAGGGGCGCTCCGTCGGCGCGTGCCACCCGGACCTCGGTGCCCGGGCTCGGTCTGCCCGCCGTGGTCGCGGAGATCTCGAGCGGGTCATCGGGACGGGTGTACAGGCCCGCCTGCGTCTCGGTCATGCCCCAGAGCTGCGTGAATCGACCGTTGGGGAGCTTGGCAGCGACCGCCCGCGCGAGATCGGGCGGGCACGCGCTGCCGGAACAGATGATGAGCCGGATGCTCGCGAGGTCGGTGGCGTCGAGCAGCCCGGATTTCTGCAGGGCGGCCAGGTGCGCCGGCCCGGTGAATAGCACGGTCGGCCGGCCCTCCGCGATCGCCTCGGCCAGATCCGGCGGCGTGAATGCGGGCAGCAGCAGATTCGCCGCGCCGGTCGCCAGCGACAGGTGGAAGCTGTAGAGCCCGAAGAGGTGCGTGTAGGGCGGTGCGGACAGAATGATGTCGTTTGACGTGATCCGGTGTTCCGGTGCACCGAGGCGCGCATTGCCGAGCATCGCCTGATAGGTGAGCGGAGCTGCCTTCGGGCTCGTGCTGGTGCCCGACGTGTACAGGAGCAGAAACGGATCGGCCGGCATCGGCGCAACGTCGTCCGGCAGCGCGCCCTCGCTCGCGGCGAGACTTGCGTAGGAGATCGCCCCTTCCACCGGCTCGCCGAGCGCGACCACGTGTTCCAGCGCGCCAAGACCGGACTTCAAGGCGAGCGCCGCCGCGGCAGGCGCGTAATCCTTGGTTGCCGACATGCAGATGAAGACGCGCGCGCGCGAATGCGCGAGCAGTGTCCGCAGCTCGGCCGCATGATAGGGCATATGCGCGGTCGACGTGACCGCGCCGATCCGCGCAATCGCCAGATACGCGACGATGAACTCGGGCACGTTCGGCAGCTGCACGGTGAGTACGTCTCCACGCCCGACGCCTAGCGCGGTCAGTCCGACCGCGAATCGCTCGGCGCGCGCGGCGAGCTCTGCATAGCTCACGTTCCCGACAGGACCCGACAGCACCGTACGCGCACCTGATTCCGCGACGCGCGCGGCGAGCCACCCCGCAAGCGTGTCGTTGCCCCACCTGCCGGTGCGGACGAACTCCGCCACCTGCGCGGGATCGAAATGAATCGCTTCGCGCAGGGCAAGCGCGTCCGCCCGGAATCCGACGCGGTCCGCGGGCGCGATGGACCGGTCCGCACGGAACCGATTGCCCCGTCCGAGCTCGTAGAGCCGGTGATAGTTGCGGCGGCGGAATCGACGCACCTCGGTGACCACCCGGATGGCGAGCACCTGATCGCGAGTGAGTCCGAGCACCGCCGCGATCTGTCCGTCGCTCATGCCGAGGTCGGGGCGCTGGGCCTCGTACGCAGTGAAATTACGCTCGCGGATCGGATCGCCGCGCCGGATCTGGATGTTGTTGCTCAGCGACCAGACTGCGTCCGCATAGGTCGCGATCATCGCCTCGGTGACGCCGATCTGCTCGAAGGAGAGCCCGCGCGGCATCGGGTAGCGGCGCCTTACGCTTCCTTGTCGGCGGCGGTTGCGCGCCGGATCGGATCGGCGAGCGGTGCGCGCGTTGCGATCGGGCACACGCGCATGCACTCGAAGCACTGGGCGAGCAGCCCGCCCGAGCCCACCGACATCTTGTACCAGAGCAGCGCGTTGTCCGGATCGGAGAGCGCGCGCTCGCGTGCCGGTCCGTCGGCCGCCGCGAGCGCGTCGGCCAGCATCGCCGGCACCGCTTCATACTGCTGCGTGAGCTCCGCGCACTTGGCCATGTCGTAGCGCATCTCGACCTGCTCGCCACGCTCGTTGATATCGCCCGAGAGGCACTGCACCGGACAGAATTTCATGCAGGGCGTCTGTCCGGTCTTGCGATGCATGTCGACGCACGACGGTGCCGGGCAGGGGTTCGTTTCGAGCGGACTGTCCGGCGGCAACCAGAGCTCGGTGAAGACCGACGCGTAGTACATGTACCCGAACTCGGGGTGCAGCAGGATGTCGCCCGCGAGCGACCGGGCGCCGATCCCGGCCAGCTCGGCGTGGAGCTTCAGGCTCTGCAGCGGGATGCGTGCGCCGCCTTCCGGGTCCATGTCGGGCGGGCAGTAGACCGACCGCGCGCGGAGCCGGCGCTCGATGAAGAACGAGCACCCGTAGGCGATCCCGTAGGCCCTGCCCTCCGTGCTGCCGAAGTAGGCGAATGCCTTGGTCGGAACCGTCCAGGCGCCCTGGGTCTGACCGCCGACGCCGATCGAGATGACCGATCGTACGCCCGGCAGAATATCGCGAGGCCGGTGGCCCGGCGGGGCCACGAGATCGATCGAATCGAGGTCCGCGACGCCTACCGCCAGCGCGCCCTTGCGCTTGCAGTACTCCACGATCTGCGCCTTGAGTGCCGCGGCGTCCGGATTTGCCGCGGCTTCGCGCGGTGCACGCTCGTTCATGCGCGGGCTCCCTACGATCCGGCCACCGACGGGATGACGGGCGCGCCGCCTTTTTCCGGGGTCGGGGTTCTCGCCAACGAGTCGCCGAGACGCTCCGGCCCGCGATACACGCCATATCGGATCGCGTTCTTTCCGGAGCGCTTGACGTCATACATCAGCTCGTCCGCTTCGCTCACCACGTCACCAAGCGATGCGGGCGCGGTCGGACAGGTCAGCGCTCCGATGCTGAACGTCACCTGCCAGCCGTTGCGCTGCATCGCGGCAAGCAGTTCCTCGCGCAAGCGCGGAAGAAAGATCTGCGCGCTTGCGAGGTCGGTCTGTGGCAGCAGCAATGCGAACTCGTCGCCACCGAGGCGGGCAACAGTGTCCGGACGGCGAACGCCGCCGCGCAGCGTCTGCGCGACGACATGGAGGACCTTGTCCCCCACGTTGTGACCGAGCTGATCGTTCACCTTCTTGAATCCATCGAGGTCGATGTAGGCGAGCGTCAGAGGTTGCGGATAGCGCGTGGCGCGCAGACATTCCGCCTCGGCGATTGCGTGAAACGCGCGCACGTTGTAGGCGCCGGTGAGGTAGTCGACGCGAGAAAGCGCCCGTTCGCGCTGGAACATGGCGTGAATCCTGACGAGCAGAAAGGTCACAATCAGGAAGAATGCCAGCCGGATCGAGGCATTCCACAGCGCGAGGAATGCCGACTTGAACTGCTCGCCGAAGACATCGTTCGCCAGGAACCACACCACCGAGCTCGCGACCGCGCAGACGGTTCCCGCGCGCCCGCCGATCCACCAGGCGGCGACGGAGACGGGAAAGAGATAGAACAGCGCGAACGAGGCTTCGACGCCCGTGATGTAGTCGAGCACGCCGACCACGGCGATGCCGGCAAGCGATACCGCCCACACCACGGCATCGTCCGCGGCGTCGAGACGTTCGTCCAGTGCCGCGACCAGCCGCTCCATGCGCTCTGTGATGCGAACCATTTCGGAATCATACCGCCGCTGACCGGCTCGCCGGGCAGGTATTGATGTCCCGTCCGCTATCGTCCGCCGGCGACGTCGAGGATCGTTCCGGTGATGTACGACGCCTCCTCCGAGAGGAGCCAGAGGATGGCTGCTGCCACCTCTTCCGGCTGGCCGCCGCGCCCCAGCGGCACGAACGACTTCATCCGGTCGACCCGGCCGGGTTCCCCACCAGCCGCGTGGATCTCGGTGTAAATGATCCCGGGCCGCACCGCGTTCACCCGGATGCCCTCCAGGGCAACTTCCTTCGCGAGACCGAGCGTGAAAGTGTCGATGGCGCCCTTCGAGGCGGCATAGTCGAGGTACTCCCCGCCGCCGCCGATGCGCGAGGCCGCCGAGGAAACGTTCACGATTCCGCCCCCGACCCCGCCCTCCTTGGTGGACATGCGGCGTACCGCTTCGCGCGCACACAGGAACGGGCCGGTGACGTTCGTCGCGAACATCCGTGCGAGACGTGCCGCGCCGATTTCCGCGAGGCGCGCCTGCTTGTCAATGACCCCCGCGTTGTTGACGAGCGCTGTGACGGTTCCGAGTTCCTTGTCGACGGTCTGGAAGAGCCGCGCGACCTCGGATTCCACGCTGACGTCCGCCTGCACGGCGATCGCCCGGCCACCCGCCTTGCCGATATACGCGACCACGCCCTCGGCCGCTTCACGATTGTTCGCATAGTTGACGCAGACCGCGTACCCACGCGCTGCAGCCATGCGTGCAGTAGCGGCCCCGATCCCGCGCCCCCCTCCGGTGATGATCAAGACACTCGACATTCCGAACTCTCCGGTTGCGTTCGACTGCAGGGCAGCGCGATGCGCTCAGCAAGTCTGGGACGCGGCGTGAACCACCCCCCGCCCTTCGGGGCCGGGGTGGTTTCAACCTCGCGACTAGCGTACGTATCGTGCAACCCCCATTGCGACAACTGACACCACCAACAGCGCCCCCACCCAGCGCCCGCTCGTCAACGCCCGGCGACGCAATGCCTGGATCTGTCCGAGCTTCGCTTCCTTCTCTGCACCGGCCGGCGCCTCGGCCGCGGCCTGCGCGAGCGGCCCGATGCGCAGGACCGTGGGACGCAGGACGTGGACGCCGATCATGAATGCGACGAATGCGGCAACACTGCCCAGCGTCAGTATCATGCCCGCCCCCGACCTGAACCACGCCGCAGCGAAGCCGCCGGAGAAGATCCACATCAGCCAGAGTCCCGACAGGATGGTGAGCGCGCCGATGATCGGGATCACGTTGAGATACTTCCGCTGGATCAGCGCTCGCATCACCTTCGCCCCTTCCGGTCCGCTTGCGCGAATGCTGGGCTCCAAGAACAGCACCACGAACATCAGCGCGCCGGCCCAGAAGACGCCGCAGAGCACGTGCACCAGGCGCAGCAGTATGACGGTCACGTCCATATCTTCCCCTCGAGTTCGCTAGTCAGGCTACGCGACCACCCTTGGCCGAATTGATCGCCTGCCACAGCTTCGCTGGCGTGTACGGAAAGTCGAGCCGCTCGATTCCGAGCGGATGCAAGGCGTCGAGCACCGCGTGGGCAAGCGTGGGCACTGCGCCCGTGGTACCCGCCTCGCCGACGCCCTTCGCGCCGAGCGCGTTGGTCGGCGACGGTACGGAGCGGTCGTACAGCCGTGCCTCCCCGAGCGAATCCGCGCGCGGCATCGTGTAGTCCGTGAACGTTCCGGTCAGGAGCTGCGCGGACACCGGATCGTAGATACAATGCTCGGCGAACACCTGGCCGAACCCCTGCATGATTCCGCCGTGCAGCTGCCCCTCGAGCAGCACGTGATTGATCACGCGCCCGCAGTCGTCCACGGCGACGTAGCTCTGCACGTCGACCGTCCCGGTCTCCGGATCGATCTCCACTTCGGCCACGTGCGCCCCTCCCGGAAAGGCGCGCAGCGCCGGAATGTCGGCGAGCGAGTCGAGCGGATGGGGCGAAACGCCCACGTGCTTTGCGACGAGGTCGGTCAGGCTGATCGAAAGATCCGTGCCTTTCACCCGGTAGCGGCCTCGGTCGAACTCGATATCCGGGACCGCCGCCTCGAGCGCCTGCGCCGCGAGCTCCGTGCCCTTGCGCACCACTTCACGCGCGACCACCACCGACGCGCTGCCATGCATCATCGTCGAGCGCGAGC
>JBAVOG010000381.1:0-5020 GCA_049691875.1 Burkholderiales bacterium
CGTGCAGGGCGGGCGTGACGACGGGCGCCGGCGAGTAGGCGCCCATGCCGCCGGTATTCGGGCCGGCGTCGCCGTCCTTCAGGCGCTTGTGGTCCTGGCTGGTGGCGAGGGCGAGCACGTTGCGCCCGTCGACGAGCACGATGAAGCTCGCTTCTTCGCCCGCGAGGAACTCCTCGATCACCACCCGCGCCCCGGCTTCTCCCATGCTGCCGTCCACGAGCATGTGATCGATCGCCGCGTGCGCGTCCGCCTCGCTCGTGGCGACCACCACGCCCTTGCCGGCCGCCAGGCCGTCGGCCTTGATAACGATCGGCGCCCCCTTCTCCTCGACGTATTCATGCGCGCCGCCGGGTGCCGCGAAACTCGCGTATGCGCCGGTCGGGATGCGGTGCCGGAAGAGAAACTTCTTGGCGAACTCCTTGGAGCTCTCGAGCTGCGCGGCAGCGCGTGTGGGACCGAAGATCCGCAAGCCGCGCGACTGGAAGAGGTCGACGACGCCCGCGGCGAGCGGCGCTTCCGGTCCGACCACGGTGAGCTGGATCTTCTCGCGAGAGGCGAAATTCGCGAGCTCGTCGAGATGCGTGATCGGCACGTTCTCGACGCCTTCCTCGGTTGCGGTTCCCGCATTGCCGGGTGCAACGAACACTTTCTGGACGCGTGCGCTGCGCGCGAGCTTCCACGCGAGCGCGTGTTCGCGGCCGCCGGATCCGATCACGAGCACCTTCATGACGGGGCTAGAACTTCACCTGCGCCCAGAACATCGCCACACCGATGATCGGGAGGTAGGTGCCCGATACCGACGCGCGCGAGTAGCCCACCGACGCGATCGGCGCTATTCCGGGGAGCGGGATGTAGTTGTTGTCGGAGCGCGCCCACAACACAGCGCCAAATCCGGCGCCTGCGTGCAGCTTGCTTTGCTCGCCCCAGTTGTACAGATAGCCATATCCCGCAACGTACATCGGCTTGTAGTGGGAATCCTGGAACGCCATGGCGATGAGCATGTCGGTGTCGCGACCGCGGTCGACCGATCGCGCGACCCCGCCACCGAGCGGAAAACTGTTCTGCTCGTCCCGGTTGTCATACTGATAGGGCGCGTGCCATGTGTAGAACGGAACGATCAGGTTCCAGTCGCCCTCCTTCCATGCATCCTTCGCGCCGACGCAACGATTGGCGAACCATTCTCCCCAGTCCTTGCACTCCCAGGCGTGCGCGCTGGATACCGCCACCAGCATCCACAGGACTATTGCGGCGAATATGCGCACGGGCTCTGCTCGAAGTACATGTTTGCTCCACAATCAATGTCGAAAATGCCGGATGCCGGTGAAGACCATTGCGATGCCAAGCTCGTCTGCCGCCGCGATCACCTCGTCGTCGCGGACACTCCCCCCGGGCTGGATGATGGCCTTCGCGCCGGATTGGGCAATCGCATCCACGCCGTCGCGAAAGGGAAAGAATGCGTCCGAGGCGACCGCTGAGCCTGCAAGCGAGAGTCCTGCGTTCTGCGCCTTGATCGCGGCAATGCGCGCCGAATCGATGCGGCTCATCTGGCCTGCGCCGACACCGACCGTGCGCCGCCCCGCGCAGAACACGATCGCGTTGGACTTGACGAATTTGGCCACGCGCCAGGCGAACAGCAGATCGCGCATCTCCGCGTCACTCGGCGCGCGCTTGGTCACCGTGCGGACATCGGTCTGCGCGATGTTCTTCGCATCGGGCGTCTGGACCAGCAGCCCGCCCCCGACGCGCTTGAAGTCGTGATCCTGCACGTCGTGTCCCATCGGCACCGCGAGCACCCGCACGTTCGTCTTCGTGGCGAAAACGGCGCGCGCCTCGGCGCTGATCTCCGGGGCGATCACGACTTCGACGAACTGCTTCGCGACCGCCTCGGCGGCGCAGCCGTCGATCGCGCGGTTGAATGCGATGATGCCCCCGAATGCGGACGTAGGATCGGTGGCGAACGCGCCCGCGTACGCGGCGAGGCAGTCGACGGCCTCGGCCACGCCGCACGGATTGGCGTGCTTGACGATCACGCAAGCGGGGTCGGCAAAGGTCTTGACGCACTCCCACGCCGCGTCGGCATCCGCGATGTTGTTGTAAGAGAGCTCCTTGCCCTGGAGCTGCGTGTACCGGGCGAGACTGCCCTGCGCGGGCGCGATGTCGCGGTAGAAGGCAGCCTGCTGGTGCGGATTCTCGCCGTAGCGCATGTCCTGAACCTTGTGCCACTGCAGCGTCAGGCGATCCGGAAATGGTGCGCTACTTCCCTCCGCGTCGCGGCTCGTGAGGTAGTTGCCGATCGCCGCGTCGTAGGCCGCCGTGTGGGCGAACGCCTTCTTCGCCAGCGCGAAGCGTGTCTCGAGCGAAAGTGCGCCGTTACGGGCGCCCATCTCGTCCAATACGCGGCCGTAGTCGCCCGGATCGGTGACGACGGCGACGCTCGGGTAGTTCTTCGCGGCTGCGCGGACCATGGTCGGGCCGCCGATGTCGATGTTCTCGACCGCCTCTTCCAGGGTGCACCCTGGACGCGCGATCGTCTGTGCGAACGGATACAGATTGACCACAACGAGATCGATCGGCGCGATACCCGCGTGCTCGATCTCGGCCAGGTGTGCGGGCAACTCGCGGCGCGCGAGGATGCCACCGTGGATCTTCGGATGCAGCGTCTTGACACGGCCGTCCAGCATCTCCGGAAATCCGGTGTACTCCCCGACCTCGACTGCCGCGATGCCGCTCTCCTTGAGGAGTCTGGCGGTCCCGCCGGTGGACAGTATCTTGACGCCGCGCTCGGCGATGCCGCGCGCGAACTCGACGACGCCGGACTTGTCGGAGACGCTGATCAGCGCCTGCTTGATCGTGATTTCCATGCCGGAAGGAGCAGTGATGGAGGGTGCGCGCGGAGCGGGGATTGTACCCCTTGCTCTACGCGCGTCACTGCGCCCGGTCAGAGCTTGATCTTGTGCTGCGCCATCTTCTTGCGCAGCGTGTTGCGATTGATTCCCAGCATCTGGGCTGCGATCGTCTGGTTCCCGTCGGCCTGGGTCAGGACCGCCTCGAGCAGGGGCTTCTCGACATTCTTGATGACCATGTCATAGACCGCGCGCGGGCGGGCCCCGTCGAGATCGGTGAAGTAGCGGTCGAGCGACTTGCGAATGCAGTCCGCGATCTCGCTGGATTGTTGTTTCATGCCGGCAGGTCCTCCTCTGGACGCAGGTGCCGATCCTCCTGCGCGAGCTTCGCGAAGTACCGGTCCACTGCCGCGAGCTGCGCGTCGCAGGTATCGAGGCCGTTGATCTCGTGCCGGAGCTCCGTCCAGCCGGGGAGACCTCGCGTGGTCCAGTGTATGTGCTTCCGTGCGATCCGCACGCCGGAATCGCGCCCGTGCAAATCGTAGAGTTCGTGCAGGTGATGCACGAGCACCGCGTGGATTTCCAGGACCGGCGGCGCCGGGACCTTCTCGCCCGTGGCGAGAAAACTCGCGATCTCGCGGAACAGCCAGGGACGTCCTTGCGCCGCGCGCCCGATCATCACGCCGTCGGCCCCGGTGTGATCGAGCACCCGCCTGGCGTCTTCCGCGGTTCCGATGTCGCCGTTCGCGATGACCGGTAGCCGGGTCGCGCGCTTCACCTCGCGAATCGTGTCGTACTCCGCGTTTCCTGAGAATCCGCACGCACGCGTGCGCCCGTGCAGCGTGAGCAGCTGCGCTCCGGCGGCTTCCGCAATGCGTGCAACCCTGACCGCGTTGCGATGCAGCGGATCCCAGCCGGTCCGGTACTTGAGTGTAACCGGGACCTCCACCGCATCGACTACCGCCTCGATGATGCGGCCGACGAGGTCCTCGTCCCGCAGCAGGGCCGATCCGGCCGCGGCGTTGCAGACCTTCTTGGCCGGGCAACCCATGTTGATGTCGATGATCTGCGCGCCGTGATCGACGTTGAAGCGTGCCGCGTCGGCCATCTGCCGGGGCTCGGCGCCCGCGATCTGGACGGCGACCGGTTCTGGTTCTCCCGCGTGATCGAGCCGGCGACGGGTCTTGACGCTATCCCATAGCTCGCGCCGGGACGTCACCATCTCGGAGATCGCCAGACCGGCGCCGTAGCGCCGGCATAGATTACGGAACGGGCGATCCGTCACGCCCGCCATCGGGGCGACGAAGAGACTGTTCCGCAGCACGTGCGGGCCGATCTGCATTGCCGTTGAGGAGTGGGTCGAACGGAAGGGAAGCGGGAGCGGATTCTACTCGCAAACGTCGCGCCTTGGGGATGATCTCGATCGATCGGCGCGGTTTTTTTCGCAAACGGAAAAAAGTTCTTCGATGTCGGGACGCAGCGACGCGCGCGTAGGCTGCGCCCATCTCCTGAAGGTCCTGTTAATTTGCGAAGCTAAGTTACGGACGCGGCGCACGTTATGACGAATGACTGCGCGCGGCGCGGCGCATCAAGGCAGCGCGCGTAACCCGAAAACGAACCGCCGCGCGAGCACCTTGCGCGCCGGAGGTGCGAGATCGATCGCCAGCAATCCGGCGCCGCGCAGCATTCGCGCGAAGAGATGATCGGATTCGAATCCCCGCACCAAGCCATCGGTAATTCCGATACTTGCGTAGCGATCGCGCTTTCGCATCGCCGCGAATCGTGCAGCCAGCCCGCCTGCCTCGAGTGCCGTGCGCCCGGCAAGGAGGATCGCCTCGGCAAGCTCGTTGGCGTCGCGCAATCCCAGGTTGAGTCCTTGCCCTGCAACGGGATGCAGCGTCTGTGCGGCGTTGCCGATCGCGACGGTGCGCGGGCCGGCGGCTGCGCCGCGGCGAAAGCGCAGCATGAGCGGAAATCCCGCGCGAGCGCCCACTTCCACGAATTTCCCGAACCGGCGGCCGAACAGATCGGTGACCCCGTCCAGAAATTCGATGTCCGGCGCCTCGATGAGATCTGCCGCCCGATTGGTGCGCACGCTCCAGATCAGTGCATACCGGTCGGCAACGGGAAGCAGCGCGACGGGGCCCTCGCCGGAGAAGCGCTCGAAGGCGGTGTGC
>JBAVOG010000382.1:0-8315 GCA_049691875.1 Burkholderiales bacterium
CGGGTGCAGAAGATCAATCATGGTCTTCCCGGTAGTAGTCGTCGGGCCGCTTCAGGAACAGTCCGATCAGTTTCGCGACCAGGATGAGGCCCGTGCAAGCGAGAAATCCGTACCACGCTGCGAAGCCGAAGCTGCCGTCGATGCCAAAGTGCGCGTCATGGCTGACGAATGCATCCGCGAGCACCGTCAGGGCGAGAACGACGATGAATCCGATCCAGAGCTTGCGGACGGTGTCCGGGCGTACAAGCCAGTGGTCGTTCATGATTCAACCTCCTGCGACCTGCCGCGCAAGCGCGAGCGGCACGTCTGCGTAGAAGAACATTCCGATCGTGAGCCCCGCGGTGACGACCAGTGCCGCGACCATCGGCAAGGGAGCCTCGCCGTGCGCCGTTCCTTCCGGCGCGGTCCGGAAGAACGCCCGCCAGACGATCGGCAGGAAATACCCGGCGTTCAGCAGGGTGCTCGCGACGATCACGCCGACCGCGACCCACTGCCCGGTCGTGACCGCGCCGGACAGAATGAACCACTTGCTGACGAATCCCGCCGTCGGGGGCAGCCCGATCATCGACAGCGCGCCGATCGCGAATGCGCCCATCGTCCAGGGCATGCGGCGCCCGATCCCGTCCAGCTGGCTGACCTCGGTCTTGTGCGCAGCCGTGTAGATCGCCCCGGCGGCGAAGAAGAGGGTGATCTTGCCGAACGCGTGCGCGGCGATGTGCAGCACCGCGCCGATCACGGAGAGCGGTGTCAGCAATGCGACCGCGAGCACGACGTAGGAGAGCTGGCTCACCGTCGAATAGGCCAACCGGCGCTTGAGGTTGTCCGCGCGCAGCGCGACGATCGAGGCAGCAATGATGGTGAAACCGGCCACGACCGGCAGCCAGTCGACGCTCGTGAGTCCGGCGATGTTGTCGACGCCGAACACGTACACGATCACCTTCACCACCGTGAACACGCCCGCCTTGACCACGGCCACCGCATGCAGCAGTGCGGACACGGGCGTGGGCGCGACCATCGCGGCGGGCAGCCACCGGTGAACCGGCATCAGGGCGGCCTTGCCGATCCCGAACATGAAAAGTGCAAGCAGTCCGCCGGTCGCCGCCTTGTCCAAATGGTCGCCCAGTATCCCGCCTGGCAGGAAGTCGGTCGTACCGGCCACGCTCCAGGTGAAGATGATTCCGACGAGCAGCAGCACGATCGAGGTCGTCAGCAGATAGCCGAGATAGACGCGGCCGCCGCGCTTCGCCTCCTCGTCGCCGTGATGCGTGACCAGCGGATAGGTGATCAGGGTGAGAGCCTCGTACGCGAGAAAAAGCGTGACCAGATTGCCCGCGAACGCGATACCCATGGTCGCGCCGAGCGCACCGGCAAAACAGACGTAGAAGCGCGTCTGGTGCTCTTCCGCGTTGGCGCGCATGTACCCGATCGAATAGAGCGAGTTGACGATCCAGAGTCCGGACGCAACCAGCGCGAAGAGCATGCCGAGCGGCTCGATGCGAAAGGCGAGCAGGATGCCCGGCAGGATCTGGAAGAGCGCGAGCTGGGGGCGCCCGCCCATGAGCACGTGCGGCGTGATCGACGCCACCGCGAGGAAGAGGAGGACCGCCGTGGCGAGCGTCGCCGTCTCGCGCAGATTGGGCGTCCGGCCCGCGAGGCCGATCAGCAGCGCGCCGGCAAACGGAATCGCGAGCGCGGCAATGAGCGCAGCAAGCGGGCTCACCGTGGGCCCCCGAGCAGCATCTCGGCGGCACGCGATGCGGTTCCGACCGTGAACGACGTGTCGAGCCCGAAATAGACTGTGAGTGCCACCAGCGCGTAGGCAGGCAGAAGGATCACCGCCGGCGCCTCCTTGACCCCGACCAGCGCAGGCCCGGGCTCGCGAAAATAGGCGACCTCGACGAACCGCCACACGTACCAGACCGCGATCAGCGAGCTCACGACCGGAAGAAACACGATCCACCAGTCCCCCGTGTCGATCGCACCGAGCACCAGGTACCACTTGGTGACGAAGCCTGCGGTGGCGGGAACCCCGATCAGGCTCAGTCCCCCCACCACGATCCCCGCGCAGGTGAGCGGCATCACGCGCGCGAGCCCGGCGAGATCGGCGAACCGGACGCTGCGCACCCTGAACCAGATACATCCTGCGAGCAGGAAGAGCGCCGACTTGGTCACGCCGTGGTTGAAGAGATGCACGATTGCGCCGGTGAGGCCCGCCTGGTTCGCGAGCGCGAGGCCGAGCGTGATGTAGCCAAGCTGGCCGAGGCTCGAATAGGCGAGCAGGTGCTTCAGGTTGTCCTGATAGACCGCCGCGGCCGATGCGACGAACATCGCGGCGACCGAGAGCACGAGAAAGATGTCCCGAGTCGGCAGATCATCGAAAATCGCGCTCTTGCCGAAGACGGTGAAATAGAACCTGAGCAGCACGTAGATGGCGACCTTCGTCGCGGTCCCGGCGAGGAACGCGGACACGAACGAGGGCGCGTACGCATACGCGTTGGGCAGCCAGAAATGCAGCGGAAAGAGCGCAAGCTTCAACGATATCCCGACAGTGATGAATGCGAGCGCCGCGAGCACCGGCCGCGCATGCACGACGCCGCCCAGCCGGCCGGCAAGGTCGTGGAGATTCAACGTCCCGGTCATCAGGTACAGCAATCCGACACCGATGATGTAGAACGTCGCGCCGATCGTTCCCATGATCAAGTACTGGTAGGCAGCCACCAGCGCGCGGCGATCGCGGCCGAGCGCGATCAGGACATAGGTGCTGAGCGAGGAGATCTCGAGAAACACGAAGAGATTGAATGCGTCGCCCGTGATCGTTATGCCGAGCAGGCCGGCAAGACACAGGCAGAACATCGCGTACCCCAGATAGTGCTGGTCTTCCGGCACTTCGGCGGCAAAGCTGCGCCATGCGTAGGGGCCGCCGACCGTCGCGAGCAGCCCGATGAGGACGAGCACGAAGACGTTGAAGATATCGACGCGATACTCGATGCCCCACGGCGGCGCCCAGCTGCCGATCGCGTAGGAAATGACGCCGACTTCGCGCACCTGCACGAGGAGCGCGAGCGCGATTGCGAGCGACGCAGCACTCGCGAGCATGGTGGCCGCCCATGCGAACGCGCCCCGGCGGACGAGGACGATGATGGGCGCCGCGATCAGCGGCACCACGACCTGCAGTGCCGCGAGATGATCCGCGATCACGCGCCGCGTTCCTCGCGCTCCGTCGCGCGGTCCTGCGCCGCGACCTCGTCCTCTTCGATCGTTCCGTAGGCTTCGCGGATCCGCACTGCCAGGGCAAGGCCCAGCGCGAGGGTCGCGACACCCACGACGATCGCAGTGAGGATCAGGACGTGCGGGAGGGGGTTCGAGTAGATGTGGAACCCGTCGGCGATGATCGGCGCGGTCCCGCCGACGAGCTTGCCAGGCGCGATGTAGAGCAGGTAAACGGAAGTCTGGAAAATCGCGAGCCCCACGAGCTTTTTCACGAGATTTCCCCGCGCGATGACGATGTAGAGTCCCGCGATCATGAGGAAGATCGTGACGAAGTAGCTGAAGTGGTTGTAGATGGTCACCGGTCGCCGTCCTCTCGCCGCCGGCCCGCGAACATGTAGAAGATCTTCAGCATGACCCCCGAGACCGTGATGCCCACGCCTGCTTCGACCCAGAAAATCCCGCGCTCCTGCCCGTGGACCGGCGAGTGGTCGAGAACGAAATAGTCGAGATAGTTTCCGCCCAGCAGGATTCCGGCGATGCCGACACCGGCGTAGAGCAGCACGCCCGCCGCCAGCATCGTCTCCACGACTCGATCGGGGATCACCTTGCGGGCCGTCTGAAGGCCGAAGATCACCCCGTAGAGAATCATCGCGGCAGCTGCGATGACGCCCGCCTGGAATCCGCCGCCGGGTCCGTAGTCCCCGTGAAACTGCACGTAGAGCGCAAACACCAGCATGAACGGAATCAGGAGCTTCGCGATGACGCGCAGCACGAGGTAGTTCCTCATTTCTTCTCCTCGCGCGACTTGCGGCGGCGCAGGAGCGCGATGACGCCGGCGCCAGCGGTGAACACCACCGTGGTCTCGCCCAGGGTGTCGTAACCCCGGTAGCTCGCGAGCACTGCCGTGACGATGTTCGGCACGCCCGTGTCCCGGGCCCCTTCCTCGATATACCGCTTGGCGACGTGCTGGTGGATCGGCGCGTTGGAATCCGAGAATGCGGGCAGCCCGAGGGTTCCGTAGACGATCATCCCCCCGGTTACCGCCGCGACCGTGAGCGGCAGCCATGGCCGGTGCATCGGCTTCGTCTCCTCGCTTCCGCAGAGGTAGAGTGCGCCGAGCAGGAGGACGGTCGATATGCCGGCGCCCACCGACGCCTCGGTCATCGCCACGTCGACCGCGTCGAGCGCGACCAGTACCGTCGCCATGAGAAAGCTGTAGATCCCGCTCAGCACGACCACGGCGAAGAGGTTCCGCTGCACGACGATCGCGATGACTCCGAAAGCCATCAGGGCAAGCAGCACGTTGACGATCAAGGGTTCGATGGCATCGACTCCTCTGGTCCGCGTGTCCGCGCGAGCGTCGGCATGACTCCGCGATGCATGGCGGCCCTCGTAAGCGCGTGGGTCGCGGTCGGGCTGGTGAAGAAGATCAGCACCCCGATGATCAACAGCTTCACCGTCACGAGCGAGAGCCCCGCTGCGAAACTCATCCCGAGGAGCATGAAGCCCGCGCCAAGCGTGTCGGTGATGCTCGCGCCGTGCACCCGTGTGTAGAAATCCGGCATCCGGACCAGGCCGATCGCGCCGACGAGGCAGAAAAAGCTGCCGACCCCAAGAAAGATCCAGCTCAGCCAGTTCGCGACGATGCTCACCGCGTCCGGTCCTCCTCGTTCGCTTCACCCGGGTCGCCCAGATCTCCGTAGGTGAAGAACTTGAGCACCGCGATCGTTCCCACGAGATTCAGGATCCCGTAGGTGATGGCGAGATCGAGAAAGTCCGGTCGCCCGGTGAGAAAACCGAGCACTGCCAGCGCAAGCAGGGCGACGGTACCGATGGTGTTCGCGGCCTGCGCGCGATCGAAAACCGTCGGCCCGAGTATCGCTCGCGTGAGCGCAAGCACAAGCGTCGCGAGCAGCGCGAGCATCGCGGCCGCGAACATCATTCCCTGCCCTCGAAGGTCGTGACGCGCCGGTCCATGTCGCCGCTGCGGATGCCCTCGGCCCCCGCCTCGGCCAACGCATGCACCAGAAGCTCGTCGCGCCCGACCTCGACCGAGATCGTTCCCGGCGTGAGAGTGATCGAGTTTGCATGCGTCGTGAGGCCGACGTCGGTCTTTTGCGTCGGCCGGAACCGCACCAGCGTGGGGGAAATCGGCAGCCGCGGATCGAGGATGATCCGCGTGACGGCCCACCCGGACTTGAGTATCTCGCGGATCAGCCACGGCCAGTAGCTCAGGAGCGCGCGCAGGGTGAGGTGTACCGGATGGCCCTCGTGGTCGACGACGTCCATTCGATGCGCGAGCCAGACCACCGCAATCGCGGAGGCGAGGCCCATGGTCAGGAGGAAGGGCGTGAAGTAGCCCGACATCACCAGCCAGAAGCCGAACAGGAACGCTACCGAACTAATGAGACGCAATCGTCACCCTCCCCTGGTGCCCGCATCGCCGCGCCGCGCGATCACGCATCGCGCCCTCAGCAGCCGGCTCGGATTCTATCGGCTGCACCGGGGCCGAACAAGCGCAACGCGACGCGCCACCGTGCTACGGCGTCGCGCCGGGCAGCCCGCGCACGTTGAGCGCGGGCGCGGCGCCTTGCTTCGGCTCGCCTGCGTAGACCGTAAGATGCGGATACGGAATCTCGATCCCGTGTGCATCGAATGCCGCCTTGAGTCGTTGCAGGAAACCGCGCCGCACGCCCCACTGCTCGATCGGCTTCACCTTGAAACGGCAACGGATGATGACCGCCGAGTCGGCCCATTGATCGACTCCTGCAACTTCGAGGTCCTCGAGGATGCGCGGACCGAACGAATCGTCGGCGCGCATCGCGCGCCCGACCTCGCGGATCACCTCGATGGCCTCGTCGACGTCTTCCCGATAGGCGATGCCGATGTCCATGACCGCAAAAGCGAAGTTGCGCGTGCGGTTGGTGACGGTGCTGATCTGCCCGTTCGGCACGAAGTGAACGTTGCCGTCGTAGTCGCGCAACCGCACGTAGCGCAGCGTCACCTCCTCGACCAGCCCACCGATGCCAGCGACCTCGACGACATCGCCTTGACGCAACTGATCGTCCACCAGCAGGAAGAAGCCGTTGAAGTAGTCCTTGATCAGGCTCTGCGCGCCGAAACCGACCGCGATGCCGGCGACACCAGCGGTCGCAAGTATGGGCGCCACCGATATGCCAAGCTCGTTGAGGACCAGCGTTCCGGCGATCACCGAGACCACGACGGCAAGCACATAGCGGAACACGCGACCCAGCGTCTCGATCCGCTTGGCACGGTCGTCGCTGTCAGCCCGGCTCTGCATCCGGATCCGCATGGCACCTATCGCACGGCTGCCGATCCACATCACGATCCAGGCAACGATCAGGATCAGCAGCACGCGCACCGCCGATTGTGCGTACGCGAGCCATTCGCGCGTGCTGATGGCGCTGATTGCGTCGAGAAAAGGCGTGTCCATGATGTCTCCGTGTCGCCAGATCAGCGGCCGGGCGCACCATGACAGTGCGCGATGCGGAGCTTCCACATTCTGCGCGCCGAAATCGCGCGCGGCCGCTGTGATAGAATGATTCTCAAATATAGCTCATCCACGGGCCAGATCGACACGGCCGCTGCAATCGACCGGTTCGACTGGGAATTGACCGCGAATCGGCTGAACTCGTTTCCGAATCTTCCGGATCGCAGAGCTTGAGCGGTCAGCGGTGCCCGACGGGTGTACCGCATTTGCGTCTTATCCCGTGGACTTGTGAACTGGTCAGCGCCAGATTTCGCACTCGCGGCCCGGCCCGATTCCCCAGTGTCGTTCAGGTCCGCACATCGGGCGCGACACGCAGCTGAAATCCAACGCGCTCTCGAGCGTTGAGCATTCCGCGATGCAGGGATGCACGACCGGACGACAAAGGAGGCCCCGCATGATCGGACAACCGGAAGTGCTGGCCATGGTCCTCGCGGGCGGCGAGGGCTCCCGGCTGCAGCCGCTCACGGCCGGGCGTTCCAAGCCCGCAGTCCCCTTCGCGGGGGGTACGCGAATCGTGGACTACGTGCTGAGCAATCTGATCAACTCGCACATGTACGCCATCTATCTGCTCGTCCAGTACAAATCGCAATCGCTCATCGAGCACGTGCACCGTTCCTGGACGCTTTCGCCGGTGATTCCGGGCCATTTCGTGACCATCGTTCCGCCGCAGATGCGCGGAGGCCCGGAGTGGTTTCAGGGCACGGCGGACGCGATCTACCAGAACCTGAATCTCATCGAGCAGCACAATCCCGACGTGGTCGCGGTCTTCGGCGCGGACCACGTGTACCGGATGGACATTCGCCAGATGCTCGCCTTTCATCGCGAGCGCCACGCCGAAGTGACCGTCGCGGCGCTCCCGGTGCCGGTCGAGCAGGCGAGCGCGTTCGGCATCATCGGGACGGGCAAGGACGGCCGAATCCGCGCATTCCTCGAGAAGCCCGGACAGGCGCCGGAGATGCCTGGCCGCCCCGGTTTCGCCTACGCCTCGATGGGAAATTATCTTTTCGCTCGGCAGGTGCTCCAGGCTGCGCTCGAGGAAGCGCGCGACTTGGGCGAGACCGATTTCGGCCGCCACGTCCTGCCGCGACTGGTGAGCACGCGCAGGCTCTATGCCTATGATTTCAAGACGAACGCGGTGCCCGGGGTCAATGCTTACGAGGAAGTGGGCTACTGGCGCGACGTCGGCACCCTCGACGCCTACTTCGCGGCGCACCAGGATCTGCTCGGCGCCGAGCCGCGGTTCGACGCACTCAATCCGCATTGGCCCATCCAGTCCGGAAGCTACCTCGGCCCGGTCGCGCGCATCATCGGCGGAACGATCGAGAACTCCATGATCGCCTCCGGATCCCGCATCGAGGGTGCTGTGGTGCGCAATTCCGTCCTGCGTTACGAGGTGCGCATCGATCCCGGCGCGGAGGTCGAGGATTGCGTGATCATGGATGACGTCCACGTGAAGCGCGGCGCCAAGCTGCGGCGCGTCATCGTCGACCGGTACAACACGATCGAGGCGGGCGAGCGAATCGGTTACGACGCCGAGGCGGATGCGCGCCGCTACACGGTGTCGCCGGGCGGCGTAGTCGTGGTGCCGCGCGCG
>JBAVOG010000383.1:0-1944 GCA_049691875.1 Burkholderiales bacterium
AAACCATCTTTCTGAATGCTGCCTCATACATCTCCTGGGCGTTCTTGAGTCTCTCTTTCCGCACATCTCGCGATGAATTTCGGCGATTTTTTTGAGGCGACTGAGGAGCCGGGGAGCGACGTGACCCGCGCTTCGTATCGGGATGCGAAGGGCCGCTGAATGCGAGTCTCTTTGCGTCGCGCTGACTCGCGGCACTGTGCGCAGGTCGAGCGCACGCCGCTCACCTGCCGCCACAACTGTTCGCCCTGGCGTCAGAATTGCCAAGGGTGTCCAACGTGGCGCGCGAATTCTGAAAATAACTTACGGAAATCTTCAATGACGTAAGTTGAGTGCCGCTCGACTTACGTCAATGGCTTTCGTCGTAAGTCGATTTCTCACTCCGCGCGCTGGCTCGCCTGGACACTTGGTAGCTCCTATTTCTTCAGCGACGAACGGACTATCCCGCACGGTGCTTATCAGGAGGACCCCACATGGCGAAACGAAAACCCAAGAGCCAACCCGAGGCGCGGCGGCCCAAGAACCTCAGCGATGGACAACGCACCTATCGTGCGCATGGAAAACGCATCGTCACCCATTCCGTGGGTGCGTTGCCGATCATCAACCGGTTGCTGGGGCGGATGCGATTGCAGGAATTCCTCTCCCGCCATCTGCCGGCGGAAGACCAACGCACCAAAGTCGATACGCCGCGGGTGGTGCTGTTGCTGCTGAGGAACTTGCTGGTTTCGCGGGAGCCCATCTATGGAGTTGCCGAGTGGGCGCGGAACTTCGGGCCCGAACTGTTCGACCTGTGGCCGGAGGATTTCGATTATCTCAACGACGATCGCGTGGGCCGTTGCTTGGACCGGGTCTTCCAGGCGCTGGAGACGAATCTGATCATGGACGTGGTGACGCACGTGGTGCGTGAGTTCGAGGTCTGCCTGGACGAACTGCACAACGACTCCACGACGGTCTCCTTCTTCGGCGACTACCCCCACGCCGACACGGAACAAGAGGTCGCCGGCCGGACCGCTCCGGCGATTACCTGGGGCCACAGCAAAGACCATCGGCCCGATCTCAAACAGCTACTCTATATCTTGACGGTCAGCGACGACGGCGGCGTGCCGGTTTACTTTCAGGCGGCCAGCGGCAACGTCGTCGATGACCAGACGCACCAAGCCACGTGGCGGTTGCTGGCCGAGTTGGTGCAGCGGCCCGACTTTGTGTACGTCGCCGACTGCAAGCTGGCGACCACCGAGAACATGAACGAGATCGCCCGCCAGGGAGGACGCTTCATCACCGTCTTGCCTGCCACGCGCAAGGAAGACGCCCAGTTTCGCCAGCGGCTGAGCGAGAGGCCGGAAACGGTGTCTTGGCGGGAAGCGTATCGGCTCATGCACGAGGACGGCACGCTGCGCGACTTGTTTCGCGTCTGCAGCGAGGAGCAGTTGAGCAAGGAAGGCTATCGGTTGTTATGGTTTCACAGCCGCGGCAAAGCGGAGTCCGATGCCACGACCCGGGCCCGCCGCTTGCAAAGAGCCATCCGCGAGTTGACCGATCTTCGCGCCCGGCTCAGCGGTCCGCGAACGCGCTTCGGTCAACGGGATAAAGTCGCCGCGGCCGTGGACGCCATCCTCGACGCGCATGTCGCGCGCGACTATCTGCAAGTCGAGATCCAGGAATGCCAGCAGGAGACATATCGCCAAGCCACCCCAGGCCGTCCCACCCAGACCACCAAGTACAAACGACAGGTCCAGACGCGTTTTGATGTGCGTTGGGAAGTCGATGGAAGGCGGCTCGAAGCCGCCGCGGCGGGAGACGGCGTGTTCCCACTGATCACCAACCTGCGCGACTGGAACGCGGCGGAAGTGCTGAAAGCCTACAAGCGGCAGCCGATCATCGAGAAACGGTTCTCACAGTTGAAAACCGATTTCCGCGTCGCCCCGGTGTATCTCAAGAGCGTGACCC
>JBAVOG010000384.1:0-13422 GCA_049691875.1 Burkholderiales bacterium
CGGACGCGACCGATCTCGCGGATATCCACGCACGCATGGAGCGGGCGATCCGGCCGTCGTTCTCGGTGGGTCAGCCGCTCTGCAAGGCGGCAGTTGATCTCGCATGCTACGACCTGTGGGGCAAGCAGACCGGTCGCAGCGTGGCCGACCTGCTGGGCGGCGCGCGCAGCAACCGGGTGCAGCTCAGCTGGACGGTGCAATCGCCGACCCTAGAGGGTGCCGTGGCCCAGCTCGAGCAGGGCAAGGCACTCGGGTACACGAGCTACAACGTGAAGCTCGGCCGCCCGCAGACGCAGGAATACGATCGCGCGCTCATTCGAACCGTCAGCGAATTCGCGCCCGGGGGATTCCACTGGGCAGACGCCAACACGAGCTATGACCTCGAGACGGCGCGCGCAATGGCCCCGCGGCTCGCCGAGGCCGGCTTCAAGGCGCTCGAATCGCCGTTGCCTCCCCACCGGATTCGCGATTACCAGTCGTTGCGACGCCAGGGCGCGATTCCGATCCTGATGGACGAGGGGATCGTCGCGCCGGACGAGACCGCGGAATTCATCGCCCTCGGGATGATGGACGGCATCGCCATGAAGATCGCGCGGTGCGGCGGGCTGTGGAACGCGTCCAGAATCGTGACTCTGCTTGACGAAGCCGGACTCGCAACGTTCGCCTCGGGGCTGACCGATCCGGACTGGTCACTCGCGGCGTCCATCCATCTCTTTGCCTGGGCAGGGCTCGAGCGGCCCGCCGCCCTGAACGGTCCGCAGTACGTCGCCGACCGGGGCACGCTCGATGCGGACTTCCGCGCCGCCGGGGACACCATTTCGGTGCCTACCGCACCCGGTCTCGGAATCACCGCCGACGCGCGGGCAGAGCGGTCGCTCGAGGTCGTGGCCGATGTCTGAGGGGCGCACCGTGTCGAGCGTCGTCGGGTCTCCGCCGGAGCGCAAGCAAGCCAGCGTCTTCATCGTGATTGGTCGCAAGCTCACGCCATTCGTGGGCGTCATCGCATTCCTGGTGCTCTGGGAGATCGGCGTGTTCTTGACCAGCGCGCCGGCCTATCTCCTGCCCCCGCCCAGCGCGATCTTCCACGTGTTCGTTGCCGAGCTCCCGCGCCTGCTCGAGCACGGCTGGGTGACGCTGTACGAGATGCTGCTCGGCTACGCCCTCGCGGTGCTGGTGGCGGTCCCGCTCGCGATCGCGATCACCGCATCGCATCGCTTCGACAAATTCGTGATGCCCACGCTGCTGTTCTTCCAGGTCGTCCCCAAGGTGGCAATCGCCCCGCTCTTTCTGGTGTGGTTCGGTGTGGGCGCGCTGCCGAAGGTGCTGGTTGCGTTCCTGATCTCGTTCTTCCCGATCGTCATCGACGCGGCCGTTGGCCTGCGATCGATGTCCACCGAAATGAACGACCTCGCCCGCTCGATGGGCGCGACGCGCATGCAGGTGTTCGCCCAGTTCCGGCTGCCGACGAGCCTGCCTTATCTCTTCAGCGGGCTCAAAGTCGCGGCGACCCTCGCGGTAGCCGGCGCAGTCGTCGGCGAGTTCGTGGGCGCGGACAAGGGGCTCGGCTACCTGTTGCTCGTCACCAACTCGAACCTCGAAACCGCGCTGATGTTCGCCACGATTGTCGCGCTGACGATGATCGGGCTGGTGTTCTTCTACCTCGTCGAATTTCTGGAGGCGTTGCTGATCCCGTGGCACGTCACACACCGAGTACGTGGGGAGGCCGGGACGATGTGATGCCGTCCGGCTCCGGTGCGTCGCTTCGCAATTGCTGGTATCTCAAAGGAGGATGAGTCTCATGAAAACCCATAAATCGATCCTGTCGCTGTGCGCGGCCGCGTTGATCGGCGTCGCATTCGCCGCCCCGGCCGAGGCGCAGACCAAGTTCCCTTTCCGGCTGAACTGGACGCTTTACGGCGAGCACGCCGGGTTCTTCGTGGCCCGGGACAAGGGCTTCTACAAGGATGAGGGACTCGACGTCGAGATCATGGAAGGTAGCGGATCGACGACGGTGTCGCAGCTCGTCGCCAACGGCTCCAGCCCGGTCGCCTACGTCGATGCCGCGACGATGATGCGCGGAGTCGGCGCCGGCATGCCGATCAAGGCGGTGGGGGTGACGCTGCAGCAGAGCCCGATGGCGTTCATCTACCGCGCCGACAATCCCCGCCCGACCAAGATCTCGGAGATCAAGGGGACGCGCATCGCGATCACTGCGGGCGACGCGAGTCTCGCGATCTTCACTGCCTTCATGGGCAAGCTCGGAATGAAGGTCGACGACGTCCAGATGATCACCGTTGCCAACCCGGCATCCAAGGAGCAGGCGGTGCTCAGCAAGCAGGCCGACGCGCTGCTCGGCTACTTCATGGACCAGGGGCCCCGCATGCAGCTGAAGACGGGCGTGAAGATGGGCTGGACGCGCCTGTACGACATTGCCGGCGTGTCGACACTTTCGAGCGCAGTCATCGTCAACAACGCGTGGGCCGAGGATGCCAAGAACCAGGACGCGCTGCGGCGCTTCCTGCGCGCCTCGCAGCGCGGCTGGCAATACACGTTCGACCATCGCGACGAGGCGGCCACGATCTTCGTGAAGGCCGCTCCGGCGTTCAACCAGGAGATCGCGCTGCTCGAGATCGACGGGACGATGACGATTCTCCACACCGAGCGCACGAAGCAACAGCCGATCATGTGGTCCGACGCCGCGGACTGGAAGGAGAGCCAGGACCTGCTCGAGAAGTTCGCAAAGCTCAAGCCGGAGCCCGACGTCAACGTCTACTTCACCAATCGCTTCCTGTCGAAGCCGCCTTACCTGCCGAGCAAGTAGCGCAAAGCATCCTTCTCGCGGCCGCATCGCCGCGGGAAGGATGAATATCCAGCCACCCACACTGCTCCCGCGAAGATGGCCCACCCTTACATTCGCCTCCGGAACGTCGCAAAGGTGTTCGACACCAAGGATGGTGCCGTCGAGGCATGCGTGGACGTCAGCCTCGAGATCAGGCAATCGGAGTTCGTCGCGATCGTGGGCCCCAGTGGCTGTGGCAAGACCACGATCCTCAAGATGGTCGCCGGCCTGATTCCGCACACTTCCGGAACGATCACGATCGGCGACCGTGCGGTGGACCGCCCGCAGACCGATGTCGGCATCGTGTTCCAGGACGCGATCATGCTCGACTGGCGGAATGTGCTCGCGAACGTCATGCTGCAGATCGACATCCGGAGGATGGATCGGGCGAAGTACGAGCCCGTCGCGGCCCATCTGCTCATGGCGACCGGCCTCGCCGGGTTCGAGAAGAAGAAGCCTTACGAACTCTCGGGCGGCATGCGGCAGCGCGTCTCGATCTGCCGCGCACTGGTGCACGATCCTCCTCTCCTCCTGATGGACGAGCCGTTCGGCGCGCTCGACGCGCTGACGCGCGAGCAGATCTCGATGGATATCCAGCGGATCTGGATGGAGAAGCGCAAGACCGCGCTGCACATCACGCACAGCATTCCCGAGGCGGTGCTGCTTGCCGACCGGGTGG
Organism: Burkholderiales bacterium; assembly: GCA_049691875.1. Lineage (GTDB taxonomy): Bacteria > Pseudomonadota > Gammaproteobacteria > Burkholderiales > SG8-39 > JAABRB01. The sequence continues at coordinate 3,519 of JBAVOG010000384.1, forward strand.
TGGTGATGGGCCCGCGCCCGGGGCGCATCGTCGAGATCATCGACATCGATCTTCCCCGGCCGCGCCGCCTGGACAAGCTGCCGGCCGAGTTCAACGAATACTCCGGACGCATCCGCGACATCTTCAAGTCGAAGGGCGTCCTGGCAATGGATTGAGGCCCTGATGAACGCACCGTCCTTTCGCGTCGCGGCAGTCGAGCTTCACGAGCGTCCGGTGAAGCTGCGCCTGCCGTTCCGGTTCGGCGTGGTGACGCTCACCGAGGCCCCGCAGCTTTTCGTTCGCGCGCGCATCCGACTGGAGGATGGCCGCGAAGCCTGGGGCACGGGCGCCGAGATGCTCGTGCCGAAGTGGTTCGACAAGGATCTCGCGCGCTCCAACGAGGAGAATTTCGACCAGCTGCGGCTTGCCGTGCGCATCGCGCGCGACGGTTACCTCGGCGACGACACGCCGCGCACTGCGTTCGGGCATTTCGCCATGCACTATCGTGCACAGATCGACGCCTGTGCGGCGCGCGGCCTGAATTCTCTCGTGGCGGCATACGGCCCCGCGCAGCTCGACCGCGCGATCCTGGATGCGCTGTGCAGGGTGCTCGGTACATCGTTCTACGACGCGGTGCGTGCGAACGTGCCGGGAATCGCGCCTGCCGAGCTCGCGCCCGATCTGGCCGGTTTCGACATGGACGAGTTCCTGGGAACGCTCGTGCCGGGAGACCGGATCGCGGCGCGGCACACCGTCGGACTCGTCGATGTGATATCCGGACATCCGGCGCACGTGCGGGACGGTCTCCCGGAGTCGCTCGAAGAGGTGGTCGCGGTCTATGGTCACGAGTGGTTCAAGCTGAAGGTCGGCGGGCAGGTCGACGCGGACATCGCGCGGCTCGTCGAGATTGCCGGCGTGCTGGACGCAAGCGGCGCGGCCTATCGCGCTTCGCTGGACGGCAACGAGCAATACGACGACCTGGCGGCGCTCCGGACGCTGTGGGATCGGATGAGTGCCGAGCCGAAGCTCGCGCGTCTCGTGGCCGCGATCGAGTTCATCGAGCAGCCGATCAATCGCAAGCACGCGCTGGAGAAGGATGTGTCCGCGCTGTCGGCGATCAAGCCGGTGATCATCGACGAGTCGGACGCCGATCTCGGGAGCTTTCCGGCGGCGCGGGCGCTCGGCTATCGCGGGGTGTCGAGCAAGATGTGCAAGGGGCTCTACAAGTCCGTGCTGAATGCGGCCCGTTGCGCGCACTGGAACGCGTCGGGTCGGCGATACTTCATGACCGCCGAGGATCTCACCACCCAGGCGGGCCTGAGCGTGCAGCAGGACCTGGCGCTCGTGTCGCTTCTCGGCATGACGCACGTCGAGCGCAACGGGCATCATTACGTGAACGGCATGGCCGGCTTGCCGGAGAGCGAGCAGGCGGCCTTCCTTGCCGCGTACCCGGATCTCTACGAGCGCAGCCATGGCGCGGTGCGCCTCAGGATACGTGCCGGGAGCCTCGCGATCGGCTCGCTGCGCGGCGTGGGGTTCGCGAGCAGCGCGCAGCCGGATTGGGACACGATGCCGGCGAGCCCGCTTCCCAGATTGCACGAGGCGGCGTAAGCGGACCGCTGGACCGGACGAGCAGGAATAACGGAGGCAACGGATGGCCGACAAGCGACTTGGAATCATCATGCACGGGGTCACGGGCCGCATGGGCCTGAACCAGCACCTCACGCGCTCCATCATGGCGATACGGGCGCAGGGCGGCGTCAGCCTGGTGGACGGCACGCGCGTCATGCCCGACCCGATCCTTGTGGGGCGCAACGCCGACAAGATCAAGCGGCTTGCCGAGGAGAATGGCGGGCTGCGCTGGACGGGCGACATCGACGCGGCGCTCTCCAACAAGGGCGACACCGTGTTTTTCGACGCCGCGTCGACCCGGTTGCGCCCGTCGCTTCTGAAGAAGGCGATCGCCGCGGGCAAGCACGTGTACTGCGAGAAGCCCACCGCGACCACGCTCGACGAGGCGCTCGACCTGCAACGCGCGGCCGAGCATGCGGGGATCAAGCACGGCGTCGTGCAGGACAAGCTCTGGCTCCCCGGACTGCTCAAGCTCAAGATGCTCATCGATTCCGGCTTCTTCGGTCGCATCCTGTCGGTGCGCGGCGAATTCGGGTACTGGGTGTTCGAGGGCGACTGGCAGCCCGCGCAGCGGCCGTCGTGGAACTACCGCGAGGAAGATGGCGGCGGCATCATCCTCGACATGCTGTGCCACTGGCGCTACGTGCTCGACAACCTGTTCGGCGAGGTGAAGAGCGTGAGCTGCCTGGGTGCGACGCACATTCCGGAGCGCTGGGACGAACAGGGCGAGCGCTACGTGGCGACCGCGGACGATGCGGCGTATGCCACCTTTCAGCTCGCGAGCGGCGTGATCGCGCACATCAACAGCTCCTGGGCCGTGCGCGTGCGCCGCGACGATTTGCTCACGCTGCAGGTCGACGGCACCCACGGCTCGGCGGTCGCGGGCCTGCGCGACTGCCGCACGCAGGCGCGCGTCAACACGCCGAAGCCGGTGTGGAATCCAGACATTCCCCAGCCGATCCGCTTCTTCGAGGGCTGGGAGGAAGTTCCCGACAACATCGCGCACGACAATGCCTTCAAGGCGCAGTGGGAGCTATTCATCCGCCACGTCTGCGAGGATGCGCCGTTCCGCTGGACGCTCATCGAGGGCGCCAAGGGCTTGCAGCTCGTCGACAGCGCGCTCCAGTCCTGGCGAGAGCGCCGTTGGGTGGATCTCCCTGCCCTTGGGAAGTGAGTCATGAGGGGGCAGGTGGGTGCAATGGGGCAGCGAAATGCGACTGGACAGGGGGATGTAAAGGGACAGGGGGCTGTAAAGATTTTTCCCCTCCTTTTCAAGGAGGGGTGCCCGCGGAGCGGGCGGGGTGGTTGGGGCTTCGGTCAACGCCGCGGACCTTCCCTTCTGCGCAAGCTCTGGAACACCACCCCGGCGCTTCGCGCCACCCCTCCTCGGAGAGGAGGGGAAAAGGCTTTCAACCATCCCCTCCTTTTCAAGGAGGGGTCCGCCCGCAGGGCGGGGGGTGGTTCAGTGCATCCATCCTACTGAAGGAGTGACGACATGAACGCGCCAGACAAGATTTCTTTGCAGATCAACCTGCCGACGGCGGAGCGCAAGCTCGAGCCGTTCAAGCTTTCACAGCCGCGGGAGTTTTCCACCCGGAAAAAGCAGGCTTTCACTCGCACGGCCTACTCGGCCGCGCACGTCGCAGGCGATCCGCTGTCCACGCGCGAGCCGTGGCTGGCAAGCGCGGTCGACTGGGATTCGACGATCGCGTATCGCCGCCATCTCTGGTCGCTCGGCCTCGGTGTGGCCGAGGCCATGGACACTGCGCAGCGCGGGATGGGAATGGACTGGCCCACCTCGCTCGAGCTTATCCAGCGCTCCGTCGACGCGGCGCGCGATTTCCCGAATGCGCTGCTCGCCAGCGGCGCCGGGACCGATCACCTCGCACCCTCCGCGACGCTCACGGTGGACGACGTGATCGCTGCCTATGCCGAGCAATGCGCGGCGGTCGAGAAGGCCGGCAGCCGGATCATCCTGATGGCGAGTCGGGCGCTCACCGCCTGCACGAGTTCTCCCGACGACTACTTCCGTGTCTACGGACAGATTCTCCGGCAGGTGAAGGAGCCGGTGATCATTCACTGGCTTGGCGAGATGTTCGATCCGGCGCTTGCCGGCTACTGGGGCTACGCGGATCACTACAAGGCGATGGAGGTGGCGCTCTACGTGATCGAGGCGAACGCCGCGAAGGTCGATGGCGTGAAGGTCTCGCTGCTCGACAAGGACAAGGAAATCGACATGCGCCGTCGGCTCCCGAAGGGAGTCTGCATGTACACCGGCGACGACTTCAACTATGCGGAGCTGATCGAGGGCGACAGCCAGGGCTACTCGGAGGCGTTACTCGGCATCTTCGACGCGATCGCGCCGGCGGCGTCGGCCGCGCTCGCGGCGCTCGCCGAAGGGAAGCGCGACGTGTTTCACGAGATTCTCACACCGACGGTGCCTCTGTCCCGGCACCTGTTCGGCGATCCGACGCGCTTCTACAAGACGGGCGTGGTCTTTCTCGCGTGGCTGAATGGCCATCAGGAACACTTCGTGATGGTCGGCGGGCAGCAGAGCGCGCGGCACATCGTGCATCTCGCCGAGGCGTTCCGGCTTGCGGACCGGGCCGGGTTGCTGCGCGACCCCGAGCTGGCCTGCCGGCGCATGCGCAGTCTCCTCGCCGTGAACGGCATCGAAGCCTGATACGCTTCTGGCGCTCGAGCTTCCGAGGCAGGCACGCGCTGGCCTCCGAGGGCAGCTGAACCGCGCTGCGACGGCCTTCGCGGCACCAGGCATCACCCATTCAAAGGAGGCAATCATGCAACGCAGAACAATACTGAGAAGCATCGCGGGCGGGGCGGCGGTCATCGCCCTGACGCTCGGCACCGCCCAGGCGCAGGCGCCGATCACGCTCAACGGCGCAGTGCAGTTCAACGATGATCACGCCTTCACCAAGGCGCTCGTCAAGTTCGAGGAGCTGGTGAAGCAGTATTACGGGAAGCCGGTGAATTTTGTGCTGCACAAGAACAGCTCGCTCGGCCTCGAGAAGCAGTATTTCGAGTACATGGCGCAGGGCAAGGCGGTGGACTTCGCGATCGTCTCGCCGGCGCACATGTCGACCTTCTCGAAAGCGGCGCCGTTCATCGATGCGCCGTTCCTGTTTCGCGATCTCAACCACTGGAACAAGGTGCTCGACCAGGACGTCCTGAAACCGGTTGCCGATGAGATCAATGCGAAGGCCGAGGTGATGCTGATCGGCTATGCGGGCGGCGGCACCCGGAACATTTTCGCCAACAAGCCGGTTCACAACATGGCCGAGCTGCAGGGGCTCAAGATCCGCGTGCAGGGCGCGCCGATCTGGAGCAAGACCTTTGCCGCGACCGGCATGGCGCCGACCGTGATCGCCTACAACGAGGTCTACAATGCGATCCAGAACGGCGTGATCCAGGCGGGCGAAAACGAAGCGGCCGGCGTCGAGCAGATGAAGTTCTACGAAGTCGGCCCTAATCTCGCCATGACCCAGCACGCCATCACGATACGGCCGCTCTGCTTCTCGACCAAGACGTTCAAGAAGCTGCCGCCGGATCTGCAGGCGGCGATCCTCAAGGCCGGCAAGGAGGCGGGCGTCTACGGGCGCCAGATCGAGTCCTCGCAGGATGCCGCGAAGCTCGACGCGATGGAGAAGGAAGGCAAGCTGAAGCGCATCGCGTTCGCCGACCGCGCGAAGATGAAGCAGTCCGTCGACCCGGTCATTGCAGCCTACGCGAAGGAGATCGGCGCCGACAAGATCCTCGCGCAGATCAACAACATCAAGTAGCGGACCGGCGGCGCCTGCGTTCGAGGGAGGGGGAGTCGATGTCGGACCCGTCGCCGTCCGGCGCGCACGGCGCCTGGCGCGCATTCACCGCGTGGTACGCGTGGCTGCTTTCGTGGCTGCTCGTCGCGGGCCTCGCGATCCTGATCGTTCCCGTCTCGATGCAGATCTTCTCGCGCTTCACCGCGCTCATTCCGCACTACATCTGGACCGAGGAGATGGCGCGGTTCCTCTTCATCTGGATGATCATGATCGGGTCCGCCGTCGCGGTGCGCGAGGGCGCGCACTTCGACGTGGACGTGTGGCCTCGGCTCGGCGTGCGTGCGAACGCCGCCCTCACCCTATTCTCCGGTCTGGCCATCCTCGTTATGGCGCTGGTGTTCGTGTGGGCCGGCATCGAGTTCACGCGCTTCGCCTGGAACCGCATCTCCGAGCTCGCCGAGCTGCCGCTGTGGTTGATCCACGTCGCCTGGCCGTTTGCGGGCGCAAGCTGGATCGTCTTCCTCGGCGAGCGGATGCTCGATGCGTTGCGCGTGCTCATCAGGCGGGAGCCCGCCGCATGAGCGCTGCCACGGTTCTGTCGCCCGCCGTCGCAGGGATGATCCTGTTCGGGGTCTTCTTCCTGCTGCTTTTCCTGCGCGTTCCGGTCGCCTTCGCGCTGGGGCTCGCCTGCCTGCCGATCGTGGTCATCGAACCGCACCTGGATACGATGAATCTGGTGCAGGAGACCTTCAACGCCTACAACTCATTCATCCTCCTCGCGGTGCCGTTCTACCTTCTCGCGGCCAACCTGATGAACGTGGGCGGGATCACCGACCGGCTCGTGCGCCTCTCGCGCGCGCTGGTGGGGCACTTTCCCGGCGGACTGGCACAGGTGAACGTGGTGCTCTCGATTTTCTTCGCGGGGATCTCCGGCTCGTCCACCGCCGATGCGGCAAGCCAGGGCAAGATCTTCATCGAGGCGCAGCGCAAGGAGGGTTACGACGACAACTTCTCGGTCGCGATCACCGCGGTGTCGGCGGTGCTCGCGGTCATCGTTCCGCCGTCCATCCTGATGATCGTGTGGGGTGGGATCCTGTCGGTGTCGATCGGCGGACTCTTTCTGGCGGGCGTGGTGCCGGGGCTTGCAATCGGGCTGGTGCAGATGGCGACGGTGCACGCGTATGCCAAGGCGCGCAACTACCCCACCCACCCGCGCGCGACGTGGCTCGAGGCGGTGAAGGGGCTGGGCGTGTCCCTTCCGGCGCTCATGACGCCGGTGATCATCATCGGCGGCAAGGTGTTCGGGTGGTTCACGCCAACCGAGGCGGCGTGCATCGCTGTCCTCTACGCGATCGCGCTGGCGGTGATCGTGTACCGCGAGATGACGTTTGCGGGCCTGCACGAGGCGCTCCTCGACTCGGGGCGGTTCGCGGCAATCACGCTCTTCTGCGTGGGCACCGCCTCGGCGTTCGGCTGGCTGCTCGCGTACTACCAGATCCCGAAGGCGATCCTGTCCGGTGTGGTGACCTGGCACATGGGCCCGATCGGCACCGGGGTGTTCATTGCCGCCGCGTTCCTGGTGGTCGGGTGCTTTCTCGACGCGATTCCGGCAATCATCATCGTGGGCACGATCCTCGAGCCGCTCGCGAACGGTGCCGGACTGCATCCGATTCATTTCGCGATGATCGGCATCATCTCGCTCGCGTTCGGACTCGTGACGCCGCCTTACGGGCTGTGCCTGCTCATCTCGTGCTCGATCGGGAACGTGCGCGTCGTCGATGCCCTGAAAGATGTCATCATCATGCTGCTGCCCATGTTCGGCGTGCTCGGGATCGTGATCCTGTGGCCCGATTTCGTGCTCTTCTTCCCGAAGCTGATCTCGCCGGAATTCGTGAAGTGACTGCCGGTTGACGCGCGATGAAGATCGCCGGAATCTGGACCCGCTGCCTGAAAAGCCCGCTCGAGACGCCCTTGGCACCGAGCTTGACATAGCCACCGGAGGATACAATGGCGACACGACCTCGCGAGCCGGATCCCGCATTGCTCAGCCTCAACACCGCAACCGTCCGCGAGCGCTGGAACCTGAAGGAGATGATCGCCGGGTGCGCGCGGCACGGCATCCGCGGCATCTCGCCCTGGCGCGACAAGCTCGCCGAGCTCGGCGCCAAACAGGCGGCGAAGATGTTCCGCGATCACGGGCTCACGGTCACGGGCCTGTGCCGCGGAGGAATGTTTCCGGCCGCCGACCGGCAGGGACGGAAACGCGCGATCGATGACAATCTCCGCGCGGTCGATGATGCCGCGACGATCGAGGCGCGCTGCGTCGTCCTGGTGGTGGGTGGACTGCCGCAAGGATCGAAGGACCTAGCGGGCGCGCGCCAGATGGTGCGCGACGGCATCGGCGAAGTCCTCGACCACGCGCGGTCGAGCGGCGTGCCGCTCGCGATCGAGCCGTTGCATCCCATGTATGCGGCCGATCGCGCGTGCGTGAACACGCTGGCCCAGGCACTCGACATCTGCGATGAGCTCGACAGCGGAGGCGGCGGCGCGCTGGGCGTTGCGGTCGATGTCTATCACGTGTGGTGGGATCCCAACCTCGCGCGCGACATCCAGCGCGCCGGAGAGAAGCGCATCCTCGCCTTCCACATCTGCGACTGGCTGGTGCCCACGACCGACCTGCTCCTCGATCGCGGCATGATGGGCGACGGCGTGATCGACATCCCGCGTATCCGTTCGTGGGTCGAAGACGTCGGTTACCGCGGCTTTCACGAGGTCGAGATCCTGTCGGCAAACAATTGGTGGAAGCGCGATCCGGACGTCGTGCTGTCCACGTGCAAGGAGCGCCACGAGCGGTTCTGTTGAGCCGGGGCGGCGAGTACGTGGTTAGTGCGTAGCTTTTTCCCCTCCTTTTCAAGGAGGGGTGCCCGCGGAGCGGGCGGGGTGGTTCATCGAGCGCTGCACACCACCCCGTCGCCTTCCGCGCCACCCCTCCTCGGAGAGGAGGGGAAAATTGAGCGACCTACCCTGCCGACGCCGCACACCAGCACCTTCAGCACTCGACGCACATGCAACCGCCCTCCGACGACGCCGCAGCAGGACTGACGCTGCCTCCGGTCCGCGCGGTGCCGATCGGCCGCCCGTTCCACTGGCTGCGCCTCGGTTGGCGCGATTTCACGCACGCATTCGGGCCGAGCGTCTTCCACGGACTGGTCGTCGCCGCGGGCGGGCTCGCCATCGTCGCGATCTCGCTCTCCTTCTGGTACCTCCTGCCCGGCGCTGTGTCCGGGTTCCTGCTGGTCGGCCCGATCCTCGCCACGGGGCTCTACGAGATCTCGCGGCGTCTGGAGCTGGGCGCGCGGCCGACGCTCGCCGGCGTATTTGCCGCCTGGCGGCGCGGCACGCGTCCGCTCGTCTTCCTCGGCCTCGCCCTGGCGATCGCGGGGACACTGTGGGTGCTGGTGTCGGTGGTGCTGATCGCGCTGTTCGTGACGGCGCCGATCACGGGCATGGCGAGCTTCCTGCGCGTCGTGGTCGTCTCCGAGGGCTCGAATCTCTTCCCGCTCTGGGTGACGTTCGGCGGCATCGGCGCAGCGCTCGTGTTCGCGTGCACGGTCGTGTCCGCGCCGCTCCTGCTCGACCGTGACATCGATCTCACGAGCGCCATCGCGACGAGCGTGCGGGCGGTCGCCGAGAGCCCGCACGCGATGGCGCTGTGGTCGATCATGATCGTCATCGCAACGGGCCTTGCGATCGCGACGTTCATGCTGGGTTTCATCGTCGTCATCCCGGTGATCGGGCACGCGAGCTGGCACGCGTACCGCGACGTGGTGGATGCGGAAGCACTGCGTCCGCGCACCTGATCGGCAAGCCGACGAGAAGCGCTTTGTTCGGATTCACCGAAGAGCAGATTTCGGAGTTTGCCCTGACCTACGGGCTCGCGGCCTTCGTCCTCTTCATGCTCTTCATCGTCTGGGACCTCGCCCGGAAATCGAAGGCGGGGCGGCTCGGAACCTTCATGCTTTTCTTCGTGCTCGCATTCGGAATCCTCGGATTCGTCGCGAAGCAGGTCATCCAGTGGCTGCTGGGCTTGTAGCGTGTCGGGCGCGCTGCGACATCGCTGGGATCTGACGCCGAAGGAGGCGACGGCGCTGCAGGAGAAGCTGCGTGCGCGCGTGGAGCACGCGGACCGCCTCGGCCCCGTGCGACACGTCTGCGGAATCGACGTCGGGTTCGAGCGGGGCGGCGCGGTCACCCGCGCGGCGGTGGCGGTCCTGACCTTTCCGGACCTTGCGCTCGTCGAGAGTGCCATCGCGCGCCGCAGGACGACGTTTCCGTACGTTCCCGGCCTGCTTTCGTTCCGCGAGATTCCCGCCGTGCTCGACGCGCTCGACCGCCTGAAGACTGTGCCCGACTTGCTGCTGTGCGACGGTCACGGCATCGCGCATCCGCGTCGCTGCTGGCTCGCGTCGCACACCGGGCTCGCCGCCGGCATTCCCTCGATCGGCGTCGCCAAGACC
>JBAVOG010000385.1:0-7382 GCA_049691875.1 Burkholderiales bacterium
GTGCATCGCGTCCGCCGCTGCGCGAACACGGCTGTCGACCTCCGGCTCCGCGATCTTCTTGACGCGTAGCCCGAAGGCGATGTTTTCGTAGACGGTCAGGTGCGGAAAGAGCGCCAGGTCCTGGAACACCATTCCCAGCCCGCGCTCGCCGGGCTCCAGATCGTTCACGACCTGTCCGCCGATCGCAATCTCCCCCGACGTCGGCCGCTCGAGGCCGGAGATCATGTTGAGCGTGGTCGTCTTGCCGCAGCCCGACGGCCCGACCATGATCAGGAATTCGCCGTCGCGGACCTGCAGGTTCACGCCCTTGACGGCGGTCTGCGCGCCGAATCGCTTTACGACATCCTTGAGTACGATCTGTGCCAAGGCGTGGATCCTCCAGCTACTTCCTGATGGTCCCGAAGCTGAATCCCTTGATCAGGTGCTTCTGGATGAACATCCCGAGGACGACCACCGGGATGGTGATGATGGTGCCGATCGCGGCTTGCGGGCCGAAGAGGCGCCCCTCGGAGGCGCTCTGGAATTTGTTCAGGAGCACCGGCAGCGTCACGACGTCCGGATGCGTGAGCGTCAGGGCGAGGAGAAATTCCGCCCAGTTCAGGATGAACACGAACAGGAACGTCACCACCATGCCCGAGCCGACCAGCGGCAGGACGACGCGCCGCAGCGTGTACATCCGGCCCGCGCCCATCATTCGCGCCGCGTGCTCGAGCGTGTAGGGAACCTCTTCGATGAAGGTGAGCATCATCCAGATGACGAACGGCAGCGTCGTCGCGATGTAGATCGCGCTGAGCCCGACGCGTGTGTCGAACAGGCTGATGCGCGTCCCCAGCAAGGTTTCGGTGGCGAGCGGGATCATGATCGCGTAGTACATCAGGAGCGGGATCGCGATGACGATGGGCGGAACCATGCGGATCATCAGGATCGCATGCCGGAAATGCTTGCCGCCCACGTTGAACCGCGAGATCGAATAGGCGAGAAAGGTGCCGAGCAGCAGCGCGATGAGCGATGAGAGGGTGCAGATGAGCAGCGAGTCGCCGAGCGGGCCCCAGACGTTGAACGGCTGCTCCGTGGCCTCGCGGGCGACGCCCTTCTGGGAAGTGTCGAAAACGAAGATCTGCGAGTAGTTCTTGAACGTCGGCTCGTGCGGAATCCAGTGCGGCGGCCATGCCACCCACTCCCCCGATTCCTTGAACGACGTGGCGACCATCCAGTAGATCGGAAACAGCACGACGAGTGCCCAGGCGACGAGCATCGCATGGCGGAAAAAGGTCCGCACGCGCTGCCTGCGTGCATTTCGCGTTCCGGCGCTCACGGCCTGCTCGCGGGTCATTTCGGCGGGCGCGGTCATGACATGCGCTGCTGGGCGACTTCGGCGCTCTGCCGCACGAGCAGATAGATGCCGAAGAAGATGAGACTGGCGAAGATGATGAGGAGCAGGATCGACGCCGCTGCGCCGAAGCTGAATTTGTTGAAGACCCACACCTGCTCCCAGAGGTAGAAGGCGATCGTCTGGGTGGACGTGCCCGGACCGCCCGCGGTGAGCAGCACCACCGGGTCGAAGAGCTTGAGCGCTTCCATCGAGCGGATCACCACCGCGATCACGATCGCAGGCTTGAGCAGTGGCAGCTCGACGCGCCAGAAGATCTGCCAGGGGCTCGCCCCCATCACCCGGGCCGCGTTGATGAGCTGCTTCGGCAGCGCCGAGAAGCCGGACAGGAAGATGAGGAACGTGAGCGAGGTCCACTGCCAGACGTCCGACAGGATCACCGACCATTGCGCGGCGGTCGGGCTGGACAGCCAGCGGATGCGTGGATTGATGCCGAACGGCTCGAGGAACGGTGCCAGCAGCTGGTTGATCGGGCCCGAGTCGATGTAGAGCATCGTGAAGTTGTAGCCGACCACCACCGGCACAATCATCATCGGAATCAGCAGAATCGTGATGTACACGCCTTTCCCGCGCACGGTGCGCGCCACGAGCATCGCAAGCACGAATCCGAGCACGAGCTCCAGAGTGACCGCGCAGCCGGCGAAGTAGAACGTGCGCCCGAGCGCCGCCCAGAATCCGGGTGCCGTCAGCACCTGCGCGTAGTTGTCGAATCCCGACAGGAACGCCTGCTCGAAGGGGCGATTCGCGCGCCACTTCAGGAAGCTGATGTAGACCATCAGCAGAAACGGAATGATGATGACGAGGACGAACACCCCTTCCACGAGCACGAACGGGATCAGGCGGAATACCCGCTCTTGCGCGAGCCAGCGGCCGAGGCGGCGCCATACGGAGCCATCGGCCGATGCACTGCCGGACGCGATGGCTTGCGCCTCGCTCACGATGCGGCCTCAGTCATGGACATCCGGGAGTGTGGAAAAAAATCGCGCCACGAGGCGCCAGACAACCCGGCGCCTCGTGGCCCGCGACGTTCGGCTCTCACATATCGGAGAACTTGGCGCCGTACATGCCGCTGTCGACGCCGGCACGCCAGGCCTTGATCTGGTTGGCGCGGCCGATGTCCTCGGTCACGCGGTTCCAGCCTGCCTCGATCTTCTTGGCGGCTTCCTCAGGCTTCGCGGTGCCGCTCATCACCTCGGCGAGGCCGTTGTCGAGGATCTTGAAGTACTCGTAGTTGCCCTCGATCATCAGCAGCGACACGGCGTAGTTGGAGTTCTCCATCGTCGTATCGACGAACTGCCTGCCGAAGCGCTTCACGATCGCGTCGTTGGTCAGATTCGATTTGCGGAACGGATCCCAGAAGCCCTTCGGATGCGCGATCGCCTCGTCACCCACCGAGGGGCTCGTGAGCCACTGGATGTAGTAATACGCGAGCTCCGGGTGCTTGCTGTAGGCGTTGACCATGTAGCCCGTGCCGGCCGCCTGCGGGGCGCGCCGCACCTGCTTGCCCTTCCAGGTGACGGTCGGAATCAGGCACGAGAGCACCTTGCCCTTCACTTCGCTCTTGGGATTCGAGTTGCTGTAGCCGACGATGGACGGGAAGGACATCACCGAAAACGCCTGGCCGCTGCCCCAGAACGGGTAGATCTGCGGCGTCCCCCAGCCCTGGATGTCGGGGGGCATGTACTTGACGATTGACGTGAACTTCCGGATCGCCTCGATGCCCTCCGGGGTCGCGATCTGCGGCTTCATGTCCTTGTCGAACAGCAACCCGCCGTAGTAGGCCGGAAAGTGGCGATACGAGAAGTTGACCGAGCGATAGGCCATCGCGCCGTACATCGGCTTGTCGAATTTCATGCCCCAGCGCGTGTCGCCGGCCTTGGTGTGGAAAAAGGCGGCCATCTGCTCCCACTCGTCCATCGTCGCGGGGCATCCCGGCTGCTTGCCGAACTTGGCCTGGTACTCCTTCTTCGCCTGCGGGTTGTCCAGGATGTCCTGGCGCAGCGCGAGGATGATGTGGTCGCCGTCCAGGACGATGTTGTAGAGCTTGCCGTCGTAGTACTGCTGGTACTTGAGGCCGTCCGCGACCCCGGAGAAGTCGGGCTTGCCCACCGCCGCGTACTTGTCGAGCGGTATGACCACTTTCGCGCCCACTGCGTCGGGCATCGTGTACGGGAAGTCGTTGAAGATGTCGAACGACCCGGTCTTGGCCACCGCTTCGGCCATGATCTTCGACGGGATGTCCGTGTAGCCGAGCGGCGTGCTGACGACCTTGATGTTCGTCAGTTTCTCCCAGCGGCTGCTGAAATCCTCGATCGCGTTGCGATAGAGGGAATTGAGCAGCATGGTGATCTCGATCTTCTCGATGTTGTTCTTTTTCATGTAGGCGCGAGCCTGTTCGACGGCGCGGTCCGCAACCCCGTCGGCCGCGTACGCGGGCAACGCGGCGAGCGAAGCGCCGGCCGCGAACACGAGCGCGATCACGGAAGCCATTGAGCGGATCGGACGGATTGCGTTCATCTTAGTTCTCCTCCATGGATTGAGACCGGTCCGGAGGGCGGAGTGTTCTGGTCTTGGCGACCGCCCCCTTCGGTCATGTCCCGATTTAAGCACAAATGCAGGAGTCTGGAAGAGTCGCGCACGTTCGCGACATAGGCGAAGCTGGGTGCGGTGCAGCATGATAGAGTCAGCTTGCGATCCAAGTGTGGCTGTCAACCGCCGCGCTTGCGGTCGTGATCATCGAGATGGCGCGCATACCAATAGGCGGCAAGGCGCGCCACTTCTTCCAGTGCGCCGGGCTCCTCGAACAGATGCGTGGCGCGCGGCACCAACGAAATCTCCTTTTCGCACTGCAAAGACGTGAATGCCCGCTCGTTCGGGGGGATGGCATCGTGATCCGCGCCGCCCACGATGAGCAATGTCGGTGCCCTGATGAGCCCGAGTGCGTTGCGGCTCGCGAGGTCGGGTCGGCCGCTGCGACACACGACGGCGCCAATCTCGTTGCGCAGCGCCGCAGCAACCTGCAGCGCCGCCGCAGCGCCGGTGCTCGTCCCCAGCAGTCCGATCGGCAGTCCGGTCGTGGCGGCCTGCAGGCTTGTCCACCTCACTGCCGCGGAGAGGCGCGTGGTGAGCAGGCCGATGTCGAATCTCGTCTCGTATACCCGGTCCTCGGCGGCGGTCAGGAGATCCATGAGCAGCGTGGCGACGCGTGCTTCGCGCAGGGTGTCTGCTACCGCCCGATTGTGCGGAGTGTGGCGGCTGGCGCCGCTGCCTTGCGCGAAGATCACGACGCCGATCGCCTCCGCGGGTAGGTCGAGCATCCCCGGGAGCCGCGCCGGACCCGAGGGGACTTCGACAACGCGTCGCGTGGACTTGCGGTTCAAGCGCTCTCCTGCTATGGGTACGCGGACCTTCCGGCGCTCAGGCGCAGTGGACCGACCGCACGCGCCGCGGCGAGTTGTCGCCCTCGCGCTCGAGTTAGCCAGCTCGAACTCGCGCTGCTGCGTGAGCGCCCGCGCCACCGCCTCGGCCGGTTCGCCGGCTGCCTCGAGTACGCGCCCCGCGAGCTGCAGGCTCGCTTCTACGGTTTCCGGGACCACTTCGGTTGCGCCGCAATCGAGCAGGTGGCGCGCGTGGCTCGAATCCCGAGCCCGCGCCACGATCAGCAGGTGCGGCCAGCGCTCACGTACCGCGTGCACCGTATGCTGCGCCGAGACGGGGCTGTCCGTTGTGACGACCACGCTGTGCGCACGCTCGGCGTGCATGCGACGCAGGATCTCGACCCGGCTCGCATCGCCATGGAATACAGGCAAGCCTCGCGCACGATGCTGCGCCACCGCAACGGCGTCGACGTCGAGCGCCACGTATTGCATGTTGCACGAATCGAACACGCGCGCCAGCATCTGGCCGACGCGTCCGAATCCGGCAATGATCACGTGCCCGGCGAGCTCGCGCGGGACTCTGGCCCCTTCCGGCACTCCGCGGCTCACATGGCCGCTCTCGAGCGCGCGGCCCGCGCGTCGCGCGAAGTTTGCCACGATGGGCGTCGCCATCATCGAGAGGGCCGTGACCAGGAGCATGAAATGCGCGGTTTCACGCGAGAGCAGCCCCTGGAATGCCGCGATGCCCACGACGACGAACGCGAATTCGCCACCCTGGCCGAGCAGCAACCCGGCCTCGATCGCGGTGTGCCGGGGCAAGCCGAACAACCGGCAAAGTGCCGCGATGATCGGCGCCTTGAGCGCAAAGAGCCCGATCACCGACGCTGCGATCCACAGCGGCTGCTCGGCAACCACTCGGAAGTCGGTGCCCATCCCGACGGACATGAAGAACAGGCCGAGCAGCAGCCCCTTGAACGGTTCGATGTCCACCTCGATCTCGTGCCGGTACTCCGTCTCTGCGATGAGCAGCCCTCCGAGGAAGGCGCCGAGCGCCATGGACAGTCCGGCGGCTTGGGTGAGCGCGGCCGTACCGAGCGCCGCGAGCAGCGTGACCGCCATGAAGAGCTCGGGGCTGCGCGTCGCACTCGCGATCCGGAAAAGTGGACGCAGCAGCATTCGCCCCGCGAACACGATGCCGGCGATCGCGACGAGCGCGCTGACGAGCGCGGTTCCGAACGCGGTGGCGACGCTCTGGTTGGCCTGTGCGGCCAGCACGCCCACCAGCATCAGTATCGGGACCACCGCGAGATCCTGGAGCAACAAGATTGCGAAGCTTGCGCGCCCGAGCGGACTTGCGACCGCCCGCCGTTCGGTCAGCAACTGCATCACCACCGCAGTCGACGAAAGCGCGAACGCCATGCCCAGAACGAGTGCGGTGCCCGGCGGATTGCCGAACGCCCAGGCGATCGCGCCGATCACCGCGGCGGTGAGCGTGACCTGCAGCGTGCCGAGGCCAAACACCAGGCGGCGCAGCGCCCAGAGCCGCTCGGGCGAGAGCTCCAGCCCGATCATGAAGAGCAGAAACACGACGCCGAGCTCGGCGAGCGGCTTCACGCCTTCGATGTCGTCGATCACCGCGTAGCGCAGCACGCCGATCCGTTCGGCAAACAGCCCGAGACCATAGGGACCGAGCGCAGCGCCAAGTGCGAGAAACCCGAGTACGGGGCTCATTCGCAGTCGCGCAAAGAACGGCAAAATGATCCCCGCCCCGACCAGGAACACGATGATCTCGCGCAGGTGTGGTATCGAATCGTGCGGCTGCATCGCGAAGCGATCGAACCCGAATCCGGTGCGGGCGATCGCGCTCAGCGTACGCGACCCGGCGCGCACTGGCGTTGCGCCAGATCAAGCGCGGCGATGCCGTACAGGCGTACGGTCGCCGCCCGTTCACGCGCCGGACAGGTGCAGAACCAGCCCCAGCGACGGGCGGTCGCTCTCGAGACAATTGCGCGCGTCGGTCATGCCGGTCGCCTCGCCCTCCTGGAACTGCCCGTCCTGCGCCATGCCGGGAATGCCGGCCAGCACGCGCACGGCATCGCGCTCGGGGAGAATCTGGCGGCAAACAACGCTGAACGTCCGGTAGAGATCCGCGTTCTCGACGCGGAGTGCGGTGAGCGCGCCGCCGCAGAATCCCCAGGCATAGCCGATGGCAAACCGATCCGCCCGGATCGCCGAACGCGATCCGGGGCAGAGATCGAGCTGCAGACCGATCACGCGCGTACTGACGTCGACCGCGTCCTCGATGCCGAACCGGACGTGCACTTCCTTCCGCTGAGTCATCTTTTGCACCTGCATTGACGAGATGTTGCAAGCATCGCCCGGGCAGAGATATCATTCCACTTTATAGTTGTGATGAGAGATATTCATGGCACTGAACCTGAGGGCGATCGATCTCAATTTGCTGGTCGTGTTCGACGCGGTCCACGCCGAGGGAAACCTGAGTCGCGCGGCCGGCCGGCTCGCGATGACGCAGCCTGCGGTGAGCAACGCGCTCGCCCGGTTTCGTGCGCTGACGCGTGACCGGCTGTTCGTGAGGGGGGCGCGCGGCGTGACCC
>JBAVOG010000386.1:0-3164 GCA_049691875.1 Burkholderiales bacterium
TCGTCGGACTTGGCGGCGGCCTCGGTGCGCCGCACGTCGATCGTCACGATGTACGCGCCGCGCCGCTTCGCGGCGAGCAGATGCCGCGCGGTGTTGGGCTGGCTTGCGAGATTGGCCGCCCACAGGACGACGAGCTGCGCGTGCTCGCCCATGTCCTCCTTGGTATTCGTCTCGAGCATGCCGGTCAGCCCGAGCCCGAAAGCGCCCAGGCCCCAGCAGATCATGGACGGGCTCCAGTACTGGCTGCCGTGGAAGTTGGCGAAGCGCGCCAGGAGCTGCGTGTTGATGCGCGTCCCGTAGTCCGTGGTGGCGGTGCCGTGCCCCGGCCAGATGCTGGTGGCCTGCGGAGGATGCTTCGCGATGCCGGCGGCGATGCGGTCGAGCGCTTCGGCCCAGGTGGCGCGACGGAACGCGTCGCTGCGCCGGTCGCGGAGCAGCGGGTACAGCAGGCGCGCCGGATTGTCGATGATCTCGCGCGAGGCCTGCCCGCGGATGCAGAGGAAGCCGCGACTGTCCGGGTTCGCCTCGTCGCCCTTGACGCCCAGGAGCTTGCCGTCGCGCACCTCCGCCAGCATCCCGCACAGCGTCGGGTGGCAGCTCATCGGGCACATCGTGCGGACAGTCGTCGACGCGCTCGTCACCACGATTCTCTCTGTCAGGTGCTCGCGCCGCAGGAGCGGCGGCGTACTGCGTTTTCCGGAAGTATACTCGGCGCCGTTTGCGTGGCTGCGCGACTCGCTGACATCGAAAGGGGTGTGGCAATGGCAAAGAGACGCTCTTTCCCAGGGCAAACGATATGCACCGCTTTGGCTTTGTGTTGTCTTGTCCTGGTGGCGCCGGGCGCGAGCGCGCAGACGCGCCTGAGCAGCGCCGAGGCGGCACAGCTCTTTTCGGCGGCAGGATTCCGCATCGTGAAGAATCAGCCCCTCAACCGCTGTGGAAAGCCCGCAAACCCTCACGTCACCTTCGTCGACATCAACGGAGACAAGCGGGCAGAGGCGCTGTTCGTCGACGCGGACGCCGCATGTTACGCGCCGTCGGGCCGCTATTTCGTGGTCCTCACCAAGGAGGGCTCCCGCTGGCGATCCGTCATCAGCGGCACCGGGTCGATCAAGGCCCTGTCGACCCAGACGAGAGGGTGGCTGGACATGCGCACCACCGAGCCCAGCTGCGTTCGGATGTATCGTTACGATGGCCGGAACTACGCGCCTGCGACGGACTGCTCGGGTCGGACAATCGCAGCGGCGCCGCCGCCCGCCCAGCCTGTCCAGGCGCAACCACCTCAACCCGCGCAAGCGCAGCCCGCGGGCACAGCGGCAACGACGGCGTTGCCGCCGACCGACGAGGCCGCTGCATTCAAGGCGGCCGGTTTCACGAAGCGCGGCGGCGCCTGGCGAAGCGGATGCGAAGATCCCACCGCAGGTTACAGCCCCGGTCGCATCGAGCAGGTGGCCGACCTGAACGGCGACGGTCTGCCCGACGCGGTGATCTCGGAAGGCGGATCGTACTGCTACGGCAATACGGGCCAGGCATACTGGCTGATGAGCAAGGGTGCCAACGGCAGCTGGAAGCTCATGACCAACGGAACCGGAATTGCCGAGTTCCTCAAGACGAAGGGCGTGGGGGGCTGGCCCGACATCAGCGTGGGCGGTCCCGGCTTCTGTTTCCCGGTCCAGCGCTGGAACGGCAAGGCGTACAAGCTTCAGCGCTGGGAATACGAAGGAAAGGCCTGCAAGCCACCGCGCTGAAGCGCTCACTTTGGTATCGCTCAGCTGCGCTACGGTCTCGCGGCAGTTTCGTACTTCAATCACGAACGCAGGAATCGGATCAAACTAGCGTGTATTTCGACAATTCATCCACCGGAGCCGCAAATGAGTCATTCCTCGATGTTGAAGACCAGGCGTAAGCGGCAAAAAGGCAAGAAGGAGCTTGCCGGGGAAGCCAAGCGCGCGAAGAAGCAGGGCAAGGCAGGCGCGAAGAAAGACAAAGCGGCCGCCTCGGCCAGGAAGAAGGCCGCCTAGCCGAATTGGCGCGCACGCCGGCGTCATCGACGCACGCACGGCACGTCGCAAAAAGAAAAAGGCCGGTCCGAGACCGGCCTTTTCGCGTTACGTCGTCCTGCAGTTACTTCTTCATTTCGTCCGTTGCGCTGGTCTTCGCGCCCGTCATGGCACCGGCGGTGCCACCACCGTCCTTGGCGCCTTCGGTGGCGCCTGTGGCGCCCGCTGCGGCGACGTCCTTCGCCTTGTCCATGGCTTCTTTGGTCTTGTCATCCTCTGCGGCCTTCGGCGCATCCGTCGTGGCCGGGGCGTCGGTCTTGGCCTCGGTCGTTGCGGGCGTGGCCGCAGCTTCAGGTGCCGCAGCGGGCGAGTGTCGGGCAGAGCAGACGGTTACGCTACAGGAATTCGCGTCAAGAGGGGTGTATCGCGTGCCGATCGTGCGAGTCGGCCGGTGTTTCGCCGGTCTGGGCCGGTTTGCGATCGACCGTGAATTGCTGGACTAGGCAGAGCCAGCCACCGTAGGCGAGAAAGCCGCCGGCCACGACACCCACCAGCCAGAAGAGTGCATCCACAATCATCGTGATGTCCATGAGTGCCTCCATTCGGTCACTGTTCTTCGAGGGTGACCGACAGGTTGCCGGTCACCGGGACGTACAGTTCGGGGCGGAACACGGTGTGCTCGACGCTACCGGCTGCATCCGGTTCGATCGTTCTTGCAGTCTGGGCTTTGCCCGCCGACGCATCTGCGGCGGGTGCATCGGCCGCGCGAACCGGGTTTCCAGCCGCGAACGGCTGAGTGAGCAGCGTCGCGAGGAGCATTGCTATTCCGCACAACACGATCGATGCGTCCGGCAGGGTGAACCTGCGGCGGGCACCTTCGTCGTCGAGTGTTTCGAGTCGGGACGTCATTCGAGCCTCCTTGTTCGGTTGCCGGGCGTTTTGCTTCGGCAGTTCGATGGAGACCAAGATAGGCTCTTGCCCGTCCCAATTCGCCGTCGGGTGACGCCGGGAATGTGTGATCCATGCACACTCTTCTGGCCGGCCCGGGCGCGGGCGTGAGTTTTTCGACGCGGCGGACCGATCGTGGCCGGTTGGCGGCTGCGGGAAGGCCTCCCGCGCGAGCGGATCAGTTCGCTTCGATCGCGCCGAGCACGCGCGGGTCGC
>JBAVOG010000387.1:0-5024 GCA_049691875.1 Burkholderiales bacterium
GGGCTTGCGGCTGCTGCGGTTGTACAGGTCGCTCGAGCCCGTGAGGCGTTGCGCGAATTCGCCGATCAGGCCGCCGTCGCCCTTCCAGTACGAACGCATGCTGTCGCGGTACTTGTCGTTCCATTCGGCCCAGCCGGTGGGAAAGTTGCCCACCTGGTAGCCGCCCTCGCCGAGGTCCCAGGGCTCGGCGATGAGCTTGACCTGGCTCAGCACCGGATCCTGGCGCAGGATGTCGAAGAAGGCGCCCAGGCGGTCCACTTCATGCAGCTCCCGCGCAAGCGCCGCGGCAAGGTCGAACCGGAACCCATCAACGTGCATGTCGGTGACCCAGTAGCGCAGCGAGTCCATGAGGAGCTGCAGCACCCTGGGGTGCTGCATGTCCAGTGTGTTGCCGCAGCCGGTGTAGTCCATGTAGTAGCGGCGGTCGTCCTGCACGAGCCGGTAATAGGATGCGTTGTCCACGCCGCGGAAGCAGAGCGTCGGCCCCAGCTGGTTCCCTTCCGCGGTGTGGTTGTAGACCACGTCGAGGATGACTTCGATGCCGGCCGAGTGGAGCGTCTTCACCATCGTCTTGAACTCGTTCACCTTGCCGGACGCCGAATAGCGCGTGTCCGGCGCGAAGAAGCCGATGGTGTTGTAGCCCCAGTAGTTGCGCAGCCCCCGATCGAGGAGGTGCCGATCGTCGATGAACGCGTGCACCGGCAACAGCTCGACGGTGGTCACGCCGAGGCGCTTCAGATAGTCGATCACCGGCGAGCTCGCGAGACCGGCATACGTGCCACGCAGGGCAGGGTGCACTTCGGGGTGCTTCATCGTGAAGCCGCGCACGTGCGTCTCGTAGACGACCATCTCGTGCCAGGGAATGCCCGGGCTCCGGTCGTCCGCCCATGTGAAGGCCGGATCGATCACCTTGCATTTCGGCATCCCGGCAGCGCTGTCGCGTCGGTCGAACGAGAGATCCTCGCGGCGGCTGCCGATGGAGTAGCCGAACATGGTGTCGTTCCAGCGCATCGAACCGACGATGTTCCGCGCGTAAGGATCGAGCAGCAGCTTGTTCGGGTTGAACCGGTGCCCCTCCTCGGGTTTGTAGGGCCCGTGCACGCGGTACCCGTACAGCATCCCCGGCCGCGCTTCCGGCAGGTAGCAGTGGAAGACCTGGTCGGTCCGCTCGCGCAGCTCGATGCGCTGGACTTGTCGACGGCCTCCAACGTCGAACACGCAGAGCTCGACCCGCTCGGCGTGTTCCGAGAAGAGCGCGAAATTCACGCCTTCCCCATCCCAGTTCGCGCCACGCGGGTATGGACGGCCGGGCCACACGGCAGTGATGGGGCTCATTTGCGGCTTGCATCGATCATTTGCCGCGCTCCCGGGTTCTGTCTCTCGGCCACCAGCGCTCGAGGCGCTCGGCTGCCCAGTCCTTGCCACCGAGACCGAAAGCGAGCGCCAGCGCGAATACCACGCCGGCGAGGACGACGAGGAAGCTCTCCCGGATGATGTCGCCGCCCACATCGACCTGGTCGAGCGCGATGAGCACCACGAACGCCATGATCGCGTACTGGGCGAGCGTCGCGAGCAGCGGCGCGTCCTGGATGCCGATGTTCTTGCAGTACGTGATGACCGCGTTGGCGACGAACCGCGCGAAATAGGCGCCGAACGTGACGATCAGGAGCGCCACGATCACCTTGGGAACGAACAGCACGATCTTTCCGAGCAGGTCGGTGATGTACGTCAGGCCCACGCTGTTGAACGCGATGATGAGCGCCGCCAGGATCACAAGCCAGTAGACGAGCAGACCGAAGATTCCGGTCGCGTCGCTGCGCAGACCTCCCTGTTCCAGGAATCCGTCGATGCCGGAGCGTTCGGTGAGGATGTTGAAGTTGATGGCGCGCAATCCCTTGACAATGGCGAACCGCGCCACCTTGGCGACCAGCCAGCCCGCGATCAGCACGACGACGGCGAGGGCGAGTCGTGGCAGGAAAGCGCCGATCTGGGTGAGGAACGCGCGGACAGGTTCGAGGAGCATGTCGACGTTGTCCATGAAATCCTCCTATCGATGGTGGTGGTTGATCAGCGCGGTCGAGCAGTCTCGTGCTTGTATCACTTCCACCCAAAAGACTGGTTTAACGAACAAGGGAGGACTCCCCCTTGTATATCCCCGAACGAACAACATGCGATTCCATTGGTTCTGCATACCGCCCGCGTTGATGAGGTAATGAATTCTTGTGACTCAGGATTGACCTTGATGCACGAGAGCGAGTATGCCCGCGAGCGGAATGCGTACCCAGTCCGGGCGATTGTTGATCTCGTAGCGCAGCTCGTAGAGCGCCTTCTCCAGCTCGAACAGGCCGAGCAGGGTGCGCGCCTCCTCGATGGAGCCGTACAGGCCGCCCGCCCCGGCGCTTTCCTCGTACGCTCCGAGGAACGCCCGGCGCGCGTCTGCTTCCCAGGACGCCGCAAGCGGGGCGAGCTTCCCGAGCTCCTCGTCGTTCTGCGCGGCGCGCTTCAGCGCCGCCCAGCGCGCGTAGTTGAAGGAGCGCAGCATGCCCGCGACGTCGCGCAGCGGCGAGCTCTTGGCGCGGCGCTCCTCGAGCGGCCGCGTGGGCTCGCCCTCGAAGTCGATGATCATGAAGTCGTTCTTCGCGAGCAGCACCTGCCCGAGATGATAATCGCCGTGGAACCGCGTCTTGCGCATCGCCTGCTCGGGCGCGGCGAAGGACTCGATGTGCGAGAGCACTTCGCGGTTGCGCTCGGCGAGCGTCCGCGCTTCGGTGCGTGCGGGCTCCGGCAGCGCCTCGACCCGCTGCGCGAGCAGCTTGAATGTCTCCTGCGCCTCCTCTTGCGCGCGCCGCTTCCATTCGGTCACGTCCGTGGCCGTGATCGGCTCGGGATCGAATGCCGGGTTGCCGGAATGCGACGCCAGCGCGCAATGCAGCTCACCGGTGCGCTGCCCCAGCGTGTGCGCGAGAGCCAGGTAGGCGCCATGCACGTCCGCGGGCGGCTGCTCGGTCACGGTGCGGTGGTCCTCGAGAAATCGCACGACGTAGTCGAGCGTGTAGGCCCAGCCGTCGCCCTGGTTGGCCACGTACGCTTGCAGGATGCCGAGCGTCATGGCGGTCCCGTCGCCGGCGTGATACTCGACCGCGCCCGCCACCGGAACGCAGTTGGCGAATCGCGCCGTCTCGGTCAGGAACCGCCCGACCTCGAGCTCCGGATTCTCGCCGGGACGCAGACGGCGGTATCCCTTCAGGAACAGTCGCTCGCCGAGCATGACGATGGTGTTGCTGCTTTGCGCTTGCGGGCGGCTGGCCGGGAGGTCGGCGTAGTCGGCGCCGGCGAGCGCCGTGAAGGCCTTGGTCGGCGTGAAGCGCAACTTGCCGTGGGCGGTGGCAATCTCCTTGCCGGCGCCGATTGCGTCGACGACCGCGCGGCAGAACGCCTCGTCGCCGAACGCCTCGCCCATCACGCCCAGATTCGCCTGTTGGCGGACCTTCGCGATCGTTGCGGGCGCGAGGCCGCGCAGGCGCTCGTCCTCGCCATCCTCCCAGGCGAGCGCTAGCGGTAGCAGGTAGGTCGCACGCTCGGCCGGCCCCTCGATTTCGGTCAGCGTGATCAGCCAGCTCTGCTTGCCCACCTGCCACAACGCGTGGTCGGCGAGGTGCGCGCGCTTGATCGGCTCGCCTTTGGCGGCATACCAGCGCTGCTTCTCGATGAAGCGGGGCAGTACCTGGGTTTCGAGCTGCGCGCTGGTTTTCTCCGCCATGCCGATGCGCCATGGCACCACACGGTCGCGGAAGAAGCTCGACCAGCCGTCGAAGAGGACCAGCACGGGCAGGTCCTCGGGGGCCAAGTGCTCCTCGTGCCAGCGCGGAACGTCCACATCGGTCGCGAGCCGGAACCAGTAGTAGCCGTGCGCGGGCAGCGTGAGGAGGTAGGGCAGCTCGCCGATGGGCGGGAAAGCGGTTCGGCCGAGCAGCTCCACCGGCACGCGCCCGCGGAACCGATCGAGCTGGAGCTCCACCGGCTGTGCCGACCGGCCGACGTTCGCGACGCACAGGATCGCCTCGTCGCCGAGCTCGCGCAGGTACGCGAGAATCTTGCGGTTGCCCGGCTTGAGAAAAGTGAGCTTGCCCCGCCCGAACGCCTGGCTGCCCTTGCGCACCGAAAGCATGCGCTTCATCCAGTGGAGCAGGGAAGACGGGTCGCGTTGCTGCGACTCGACGTTCACCGCCTCGTATCCGTACACCGGATCCATGATCGGCGGCAGGTACAGTCGTTGCGGATCGGCGCGCGAGAAACCGGCATTGCGGTCCGGGCTCCACTGCATCGGCGTGCGCACGCCGTTCCGATCGCCGAGGAAGATGTTGTCCCCCATGCCGATCTCGTCCCCGTAGTAGATGATCGGGGAGCCGGGCATGGAGAGGAGCAGGCTGTTCATCAGCTTGATGCGGTCGAGATCGTTCTCCATCAGCGGCGCGAGCCGGCGCCGGATGCCGAGGTTGATGCGCGCGCGCGGGTCGGCCGCGTACATGCGGTACATGTAGTCGCGCTCCTTGCTGGTCACCATCTCGAGCGTGAGCTCGTCGTGGTTGCGCAGGAAGATCGCCCACTGGCAGGAGTCGGGAATGTCGGGGGTCTGCTGCATGATCTCGACGACCGGGTGCGCGTCCTCCTGGGCGATGGCCATGTACATCCGCGGCATCAGCGGAAAGTGATACGCCATCTGGCACTCGTCGGCGTTGCCGAAATACTCGCGCACGTCCTCGGGCCACTGGTTGGCTTCCGCGAGCAGCAGGCGGTTCTTGTAGTTCGCGTCGAGCAGCGCGCGGATCTCCCGGATGACCGCATGCGTCTCGGGCAGGTTCTCGTTCGACGTACCCTCGCGCTCCACCAGGTACGGAATGGCGTCCAGCCGGAATCCGTCCACACCCATGTCGAGCCAGAAGCGCATGGTCTTGAAGATCGCCTTCAGCACGCTCGGATTGTCGAAATTGAGATCGGGCTGGTGGCTGAAGAAGCGATGCCAG